>JAGQPV010000666.1 GCA_020426545.1 Planctomycetaceae bacterium | reverse complement strand
GGGCCACAATCCGCGAGGACCACCAGTTCCGCATTCGAAGCCGGCCGGAGGGCGCCCAGGAGAAATTCGACAAACTGGCACGCTCTGCCTGGCATTTCTACCGCGGAACGGCGCTCCTGTTTTATCGGGACATCGCCGGCACGGATGGCCACCTGCCGGTCGTGCTCGTCATTGGCGATGCGCATCCGGAGAATTTCGGCGTCATGCCGAATGAAGATGGTGCCCCCTTTTTTGGCGTGAACGACTTCGACGAAGCGGCCTTCGCCCCCTTTTCATGGGAGTTGAAGCGGGCCTCCGTCGGATTCTATCTGGCCATGCGGGAGGTGGGCCGCAGCCGGAAGAAGGCCCGCAAGGCAGTTAAAGCGTTTCTGGATGGATACTTTGACGGCCTGCTGGAGTTTGCCAGGAGTGACCGGGAGAAATGGCACGAATTCCGCCTGGATAACAGTCCCCCGCTGATTCGGGAACTGCTCAAATCGTCCCGCGATGATCGGGAGGAGTTTCTGGCCGAGCTGGTCGATCTGAAGCGGTCCGTCTTTCGCCCGTCCGACGAAATTGTGCCGCACAGCAAGTATGTGGAGGACTTTCAGGGGATAATCGACAGATATCGTTCGTCAAACAGAATTCCTGAAACACGTCGCACCGGGCACTTCAGGGTGAAGGACGTCGCGATCAAAAAGGGCAGCGGGACGGCCAGTCTCGGCCTCGACCGTTACTTCGTCCTCATTGATGGACCATCGGACAACAACGACGACGATATTGTTCTGGAACTGAAGCAGACGCGGCGTTCTGCTCTCGATGGTCTGGTGCCTGAACCAGGAAACGGCAGGAAGCACGGGCCTGATGACGCGGACGAACCGGCGGGCCGCATTGTGAGCTCTCATTCAATCCATCTGGTGGGTGGCGACCCGTACTACGGCCAGACGGAGATTGACGACCAGAGCTTTCTGGTGCGTGAGCGCAGTCCCTGTAAGAATGACTTTGATATCGACGACCTGAGCTACTCCGAGTTCAAATGTTATGCCGATATCTGCGGGCGCACGCTGTCGATCGCCCACGCCCGCTGTGACGGGGACACCGGGCTGATGGAAGGAGATGCAGAGAAAAAGATACTGGCTTCCGTGCACCGCCCGCTGTTTATCGGAGACATGATCCGATTCGCCGAAGCGACTGCGAAGCGAATTTGCAGAGATTTCAAAGGGTATCAGCGGGATCATGCGGCGGGTGCCTTCGACTTCACGCACACCGCCAGCTGATGCCGGGACGAGTCGATCAGCAGGCAAACGCATTCTGCCGGACAGCATCGGGATGTGGCAATCGGCATCAGTCGCCAGGCAAGGTTGTTCCGCTGACGAGGACGCGCTGGCCAGGCAGCGCTGCCTCCTGCAGCCCCCCCAATGTCGCGTACATCGAGTGCCGATTTCGACCTCCTCGGGCGCAGCTGGGGTTCCGTCCCACGAAGTCGAACCGGACGGACCGCCAGCCGGTGGCACACCCGCTGCACCTGCTGTACGCTGTGAATATGTCACATCGTGCCCGGTCGGACACGCCTCATTGCCCTGGCGGACGCATACCTGCCGCGGCAGGCGGCCCCTTCTGAGACAGGAACAGCCCTCATCATGATCGACAGACAGCTTCGTTTTGTGCTGCTCCTGGTTCTTCTGCTGTTCGCCCTGCCCACGCCAGCGTCGGCGGACGCGCCGCCGAACATCCTCTTCCTGTTTGCCGATGACCAGTGCTTTGAGACGATTGGTGCCCTCGGGCATACGGACATTGAAACGCCGAATCTCGACCGGCTGGTGCAGCGGGGGACAACGTTCACGCACGCTTCGAATATGGGATCGTGGAGCGGTGCCGTGTGCGTGGCCAGCCGGACCATGCTGATCACCGGCCGGAGTCTGTGGCGGGCCAATGCGATTTACAGCCAGACCGACCGGGAACGGCAGGCGGGTCGATTGTGGCCGCAGATGATGTCCCGGGCCGGCTACCGGACGTACTTTACCGGGAAGTGGCATATCCGGGCCGACGCCACGAGGACCTTCGATGTGGCCCGGCACATTCGCGGCGGCATGCCTCGAGATACCCCCGCCGGCTATAATCGGCCACTCGATGGGAAGCCCGATCCGTGGGATCCCGCCGATCCGAAATTCGGTGGCTTCTGGGCCGGGGGCAAACACTGGAGTGAAGTCGTAGCCGACGACACCATTGACTTCCTTGAGGACGCGAAGCAGAACGGGAAGCCATTCTTCGTTTATGCGGCATTCAACGCGCCACACGATCCCCGCCAGGCGCCCCGGGAGTATCTCGACCGCTATCCGCTCGCCCGCATTGAGGTGCCGGAGAACTTTCTGGCGGAATATCCCCATAAGGATGCGATCGGCTGTCCGCACACGCTGCGGGACGAACGGCTGGGCCCGATGCCCCGCACCCGGCACGCTGTGCAGGTCCATCGCCGGGAATATTATGCATTGATCACCCACCTCGATGCGCAGATCGGCCGGATTCTTGATGCGCTGGAACGTTCGGGACAGTCGAAGAACACATGGATCTTCTTCACGGCCGATCATGGCCTGGCGGTGGGGCACCACGGTCTGTTCGGCAAGCAGAATATGTATGAACACAGCCTGCGGGTGCCGTTCATGGTGGTCGGTCCCGGTGTGAAGGCCAATGCACGCAACAGCTCGCCCATTTATCTGCAGGATGTCATGGCCACCTCACTGGAGATTGCCGGGCTGGCGAAGCCGGAGCAGGTCGAATTTCACAGTCTCCTGCCGCTGCTGCGAGGCGAACCGTCCGCAGCGGCGCGGGAAACGTTATACGGTGCGTACCTGCAGCTGCAGCGGGCCGTGATTCATGACGGCTGGAAACTGATCGCCTATCCGAAGGCCGGGGTACTGCGAATGTACCACCTGACGGATGACCCGCTGGAAACCCGGGACCTGGCCAATGACCCGCAGCATGTCGAGCGACGGCAGGAACTGTTCCACCGCCTGCTCGCGCTGCAGCAGGAACTGGACGACCAGCTCGACCTGAGGGCAGCATTTGCCGCCAGTAACGGCGGGGAGTGATTCTGAGAATTCTTCATGCAGATCTGTGGCCGGAACTGCGACCCGGCGGACCACCTCCGCCCACGCTCAGCGTTGGGAATCCCCGTCCTCCGGTATCGGGACTGAGGGACGAACCACGTTCTCGGCGACGACTCCAGCCGGTCCCTGTACATCGACCACAGGCGAGGCCGGGTTGTCCGAGATCAGGGTATTGCCGGAGACATGAGCGGGGGTCGTGCTGTCTTTGACGACCACTGCCGGACCGGCCGTTCCGCGAATGATGTTACCGGTAA
>JAGQPV010000665.1 GCA_020426545.1 Planctomycetaceae bacterium | reverse complement strand
TGGTCGCCGACGGGCTGGGCCGGACGGTGGCGGAGCGCACCGGGCTCGTCATCGACGCTTATTTCTCGGCTACCAAGGTGGCCTGGCTGCTCGACCACATCGAAGGGCTCCGCTCGCGGGCGGAACGGGGCGAGATTCTGTTCGGGACGGTCGACAGTTTTCTGATCTGGCGGCTGACGGGCGGCCGCCTGCACGCGATTGATCCCTCCAACGCCAGCCGGACGCTGCTGTTCAATCTGCACACCCTCGACTGGGACGACGAACTGCTGAAGCTGTTCGGCATCCCCCGGTGCATGCTGCCGGAAGTCGTGCCTTCCAGCGGTCAGTGTGGAGTGACCGATCCGGCTCTGTTCGGCAGGGAAATTCCCATCGCCGGGATCGCCGGAGACCAGCAGGCGGCCACCTTCGGCCAGGGCTGCTTTGGTCCGGGTGACGCCAAAAATACCTATGGCACGGGCAGCTTCGTACTGATGAACGCCGGCAGCAGGCCGGTTACTTCGTCGCAGGGCCTGCTGACAACGGTCGGCTGGCAGATCGGCGAGGACGTGGTGTACTGCCTGGAAGGTTCGATTTTCATCACCGGGGCCGCGGTGCAGTGGCTGCGCGATGGACTGCAGATCATCAGCACAGCGGCGGAAATTGAATCGCTGGCTGAGGAAGTCCCCGACAGTGGCGGCGTCTGCTTCGTGCCCGCGCTCACGGGGCTCGGGGCTCCGCACTGGGATCCCTCTGCCCGCGGACTGCTCATCGGGATGACACGGGGCACCACCCGGGCACACATTGCCCGGGCGACTCTGGAGGCAATCGCCTTTCAGACACGCGATGTGCTGGAGGCCATGCGAAGGGATGCCGGAATCGCGCCGCGGGAGCTGAATGTGGATGGGGGCGGTTCGGCGAATAACCTGCTGATGCAGCTGCAGGCCGATCAGCTGCAGTTGAACGTCAGGCGGCCGGTGGTGCAGGAAACAACCGCTCTGGGCGCAGCCTTCCTCGCCGGCCTGGCCACTGGTGTGTGGGACAGCCTGCATGATGTCACCCGCTGCTGGCAGCTGGACCGCGAGTTCACTCCCCGCGAAAACACTGCTGCCGTCAGCCAGCAGTGGGAGCAGTGGCAGCGGGCCGTGCAGCTGTCCCGTGGCTGGGCCTCAGCCGCTTCACCCGACTGATCGCGTCAGCCAGCGAATGGTGTCAACACGCAGGAAGCCGGGCGAGGTGAGTCGCCCGGCTTCTATTGTATTCTGGTTCTGCCGCTCTCGCTGTCTGCTCAGGCAGGAATCTTGTCAGGCGATGCCGTGCTGCTTGTAATAGCAGTTGCTGGCGTTGGTGCAGTGCTTCGTGTGGTATTCGGGTGTGGCTTTCTTGAAGAACTCGTCCATGCCTTCGACGAGGTCCAGCTCGAAGCCGATGATCTGCGAGGAGTACCGGTCGGAGACTTCCTGTACGGAGTCGAGGTATTCGCGAATCCGCTCGATGTAGTAGTTCATCCGGACGACGCGGTACTTGAGGTAGGAATACTTCTTGGCAGCCTTGTACACGCTGTCGCAGTCGTTGGCGGCGATAATTGCCTGACGGGCGTCCGCCCAGGCTTCGTCGCACTTCCGCATGGCGTCCCGCATCTTGCCGATGGCATCATTACCGACGGTGGAATCGCCCTCGCGGTTGATGTACTCGGTCAGCTCGGCCACCGACATGGTGCCGGCTTTCTGCCGTGCCAGCAGATCCTTCTGGCGGGCATCACCCAGCCGGTCCGTGATCTTGTCGGCTGCCAGGTTGCCGATTTTGTCAATCAGTTCACCAACCAGGAAACCCACCACGGGAACCATATCAGCGGTGAAGGTCAGCATCTTGGGGACTGCGGAAATCACATTGGTGCCAAATGCTCTGGCCTGGTCGCTGGTGTTGGTGGAACCGCCAAACAGCTGCCGTCGGGCGCCCCGGAGCGCGTTGCGGAAGTAGCCCTGGATCCGCCGGGCAGTGGTATAAGGCTGATTTGTCTGCGACCACGCTTCGGCAAGAATGGCTTCAGTAATGGGATGGCTGGGCATTCGGAAAAACTCCGTTCAGGGGGCTGCTGGGAACAAAGGCGCTCAGACAGCTCAAACATGGCACCACTCGTGCGATTGTGCCTGCTGCGCAGACCACGGGAGGGACATGTTTCGGGAACCCCCACCAGCCAGGATGGCTGTGCGGGTTAGGACGCTCCGGCAGTTTTTCCCATTGAAACGCCGCATGATCCGTTGCGGCATCTGCTGCGAATATCTGCCCAGAGCTGCGGAGCGGGCGCGGCGGGGTGGACTGGCAGTTTGTCTGCCTGAATGATTCTGCAGGGCGACGCCAGCAGGACGTACGGGGTGCGTGCGTCTGCACCGCGACCGATTGTTTCTCCGCAGCGGCCCGCTCACCCGGACTGGCAGGGTGATCACCTGCTGCAGGCTCCTCCGGGCTGGACCGGCACGGCAGAACCGGCCGGTCGAACAGCAGAACCGCCGGGCGGCGTCTTCTTCAGCCAGCGGCTTCAGGCAGCGGCTGGCTGAGACTCCTCGCCATCCATCAGACGGTTGGCCAGCTTCAGCTTGAGGTACCGTTCACCCCGTGCATCGTAGAAGTAGACCACATTGTGGTCGGAAGCCCAGATGGCGCCCAGGCGAACACTTCGCGGCCCGTGCAGCGAAAACTGCAGGCCGCATTCCCGGCCCCGGCGCATCAGTTGCATCTCGGTCATCGTGAACTGCTCCTCCAGCAGGTTTTCCTTCTGGCAGAGCGTTTTGTGAATGAACGTCCGCAGATCGTCGAGCGAACGGATGTCACGAGTGGACTGAGTGGATTCAGAGGTCATAGGCGGTAACCGTTTACTCTGCTGTGGACCGGGCGGAAGACTTTCGTTGTCGGAATCTGGCTTCCGCTCTGTGGTCAATTCATGCGGGTCAATGCCTTCGTTCTCAGGGCAGCCGCTGCACCGTACGAACGGGCCATCATGTCCTGTTGCGAGGTTCGATATCGGCCGGGAAAGCGGCCATGTTGTGTGTCGCTCCAGCGGGCAGCACGATCGTCAGGAGAGACAGGAACCGCAAAACCCCGATAACCGCTACAGTCAGCAGGCAGGTTCTGCTGCAGTCCAGCAAAACTGCTTCCGCCGGTCGTCTCGCCGGCCGGGCCCGGTCGCCGGGGCGGCCGTTCTCCCTTTTCCCGCCCGATTCCCCTGCCGAAAGCCGTGTTCGGTTGAATCCCGCCTCTCCGCATCGGACAATCCCCGGCACGCCCGTCCCGCAGCCAGTGAACCGAGTTCCGACTGCGTGCCCGCTAACTTCCTGTTCCTGACTACGGAGCGACCCCTTGCCTGTTCT
>JAGQPV010000664.1 GCA_020426545.1 Planctomycetaceae bacterium | reverse complement strand
GGACAGAATCCCCGGGAAGTCATCGAACTGCTGCGCAAGAAGATCGCACAACTGGAGCCCAGCCTGAACGGCGTGACAATTCGAGCGGTTTACGACCGCACCGGCCTGATCGAGGAAACCATCGGCACGCTGACGACCGCGCTGACGGAAGAAGTGCTGATTACCGCCGTGGTGATTCTGCTGTTCCTGCTGCACTTCCGGGCCAGCCTGGTCGTGGCGGTGACCCTGCCGGTGGCCGTGCTGATGGCCTTTATTGGCATGCGGGTTTTCGGTGTCGATGCCAACATCATGTCGCTGGCCGGCATCGCGATTGCCATCGGCACGATGGTCGATATGGCGATTATCGTCTCGGAGACGATCTACAGCGACCTGGCCGAGTGGGAACAGGCCGGCTCTCCGGGAGGATCCGCCCGGCGGGTCGAAGTCATCAACCGGGCCGCGGCGGAAGTTGCCCCGGCCGTGGTGACAGCGGTAAC
This sequence comes from Planctomycetaceae bacterium, assembly GCA_020426545.1. Taxonomy (GTDB): domain Bacteria; phylum Planctomycetota; class Planctomycetia; order Planctomycetales; family Planctomycetaceae; genus JAGQPV01. The sequence goes on along the minus strand of JAGQPV010000664.1, from coordinate 2,885 downwards.
GACAACGGTCATCAGTTTTCTGCCCGTGTTCATGCTTACCGGACGGGATTACCGTCTGTTTGCTCCCCTGGCCTGGACGAAATCCTTCTCGCTGATTGCCGCCCTGATTGTGGCTGTCACCCTCGTGCCCCTGCTCTCCCGCCTGCTGCTGTCGTCGGCCTCGTTGCAGCGTTCCACGCGGCTGGTCGGCAGTCTGGTACTCGGCGGACTGCTGGCCGCCACCTGCTGGTGGGTCTGGGGGGCACGGGCTGCGGGCTTCACCGGGCTGTCGCTGGCAGTGCTGACGGCGATTTCCGGAACAGGCGGAACAGTTGCCGGCTGGTGGATGCTGGGCGAAAAGCTGAGACCCGTCGATGAGAACCCCGTCAGCCGGCTGATTCACCGGCTGTACGAACCGACCCTGCGGTTCTTTCTGGCGCACAAGGGCCTGTTTGCCGTACTCCCGCTGACCATTCTGCTGCTGGGTGCCGGCGCGTGGGTCGGACTGACGCGGGTGCTCACACCGTTCGAACAGGCCGCCGGCTGGCTGGGTGCCGATCTGAACGAACTGCCCGGCTATGTCACCTTCAAGCACCGGTTTACGGGGCTCGAATCCGACGACTGGATCGCCCTCGATGAAGGCAGCTGGTTCTACATGCCCACGCTGTACCCGGCGGCCAGCTTCTCGCAGGCCATGCAGGTGCTGCAGACACAGGATGCACTCATCAGCCAGATTCCCGAAGTGCAGGACGTGCTGGGCAAGATCGGCCGGGTTGATTCCGCGCTCGACCCGGCACCGGCTGCCATGATCGAAACGTATGTCATGCTGCGGCCGCGAAGCGAATGGCGGGAAGGCGTCACCCCCAGGGAAATCTGGAAGCAGATCAACGGCGTCGCCACGCTGCCGGGAGTCACCTCGGCTTCGCCTCTGCAACCGATTGAAGGACGGGTTGTCATGCTGCAGAGCGGCATCAAAGCGCCCATGGCGATACGGATCTTCGGCGACAGCCTCGACGGGCTGGCCACAGCCTCGCTGCAGGTGGCCGAACATCTGCGGCAGATCGGTCATGTGGATGCCGGCACCGTCAACCCGGATATCGTGCTGGGGAAACCGTATGTGGAATTCACCGTCGATCGCGATGCGGCGGCCCGGTACGGCATGTCGACCATGCTGGTCAATCAGATCATCGAAACCGCCCTGGGCGGGATGAACCTGACCCGTACCGTGGAAGGACGCGAGCGGTATCCCATACGAGTCCGCTATCAGCGGAACCTGCGGGAACGCGTGGATGACCTGAAACGGCTGCCGGTGGTAACGCACACGGGCGAAGTCGTCCCGCTGGAACTGCTGGCCTCGATGACCACCACCTGGGGGCCGGGAGCCATCAGCAGTGAAGATGCCCGGCTGGTGGCCCATGTTTCGTTTTCGCCTTCGGGCGCAGCGGGCGATCTGGAGACCGTGCGGGCGGTTGAAGAATCTCTCCGCGAAGCGCAGACCAGCGGCGCGCTGGCTCTTCCCGCCGGCTATGCCCTGCAGGCCGTGGGATCATTCCAGAACCAGATCGAAGCCAACAACCGGCTGATGTGGCTGGTGCCGCTGGTCATCCTGACGAACCTGTTCATCATCTATCTGCAGTTCCGCCACCTGCCCGTCACGCTGGCAGTCTTCTCCGGCATTCCTGTCGCCTTTGCCGGCGGCATGATTCTCCTGGCAATTAACGGCATCGAGATGAACACCGCCGTGTGGATCGGCTTTATCGCTCTGTTCGGCATTGCCGTCGATGACGGCGTGGTGATCGCCACGTATCTCGATCAGGTCTTTACCCGCCGCCGGCTGGCCACCATTGCGGATATCCGCAACGCAACGGTCACCGCGGGCCTGAAGCGAATTCGCCCCTGCCTGATGACCACCTTCACCACCATTATTGCCCTGTTGCCGGTCCTGCTTTCGACGGGACGCGGAGCCGATGTCGCCCGGGCCATGGCCTGGCCGGTGTTCGGCGGGATGCTGGTGGAACTGCTGACGCTGTTCGTGGTGCCTGTCGTCTTCTGCAGTTTCAAGGAATTCAAAATGAATCTCGGTCTGCGGGATCATCACTGGGCCGGCACGGAACCCTCCGAGTCGGAACAGGCGGATTCCAGGTCACCTTCGCCCGCAGCCTCACCTGGGGAACCGCAGCTGCTGCCATCCTGAGACGTGCCACATTGTGCCTAGTGTACTGATGAAAGACTGCACTTCGCATACTCAATCCAGCCTGCCCCCTGAAGCAGAGAACAGGACGGACATTATGGGAACAGACCACGAAGCGACCGGAACAGACACGGTGCGTGACCCCGTCTGCGGCATGACGGTTGACCCGGCCACGACGCTCTCTCTGGAACAGGAGGGGCAGACGTTCTTCTTCTGCAGCGACCACTGCCGGAAGAAATTCGCTTCCCGCCCGGAGGAGTTCCCTTCCCGCTCACCCAGCAATGCCGAAATCCGCAGCAGTGCGGGAGCAGCGGGACACGACTGCTGCCATTCCTCCAGTGCCCCTCCGCCGCCATCAGCGAAATCATCGGCCGGAAACAGCTCCGCGAAGTACATCTGTCCGATGTGCCCCGGCGTCGAAAGCGACCAGCCGGGAGACTGTCCGCAGTGCGGCATGGCTCTGGAACGAAATCACGCCGCGACCAGTCCCGCCAGCCAGACAGTCTACACCTGCCCCATGCACCCGGAGATCGAGCAGGATCACCCCGGCAGCTGCCCCATCTGCGGGATGGACCTCGAACCGAAAACCATCTCCGCCGAGCCGGCAGAGGACTCCGAACTGCAGTCGATGACGCGGCGGCTGGTGGTGTCCGTCGTGCTCACCTTGCCAGTGTTTCTGCTGGCGATGGCCCCCATGGCGGGCGTGCACATCGAG
>JAGQPV010000663.1 GCA_020426545.1 Planctomycetaceae bacterium | reverse complement strand
GTCCGCTTCGGCAGCAGACGGATTCCAGCAGGGAATGGCCGGCCCCGCCGCATCGGCAGCACTCTGCCGGGCAGCAGCCGGGCTGTCGATTTCCCGCACGGCACAGTCCGAACCGACCAGCCGCAACGCCCGTTCCAGCACGGCCGGGTGTCCCACCACCAGCGGCCGGCACCACTGCCGCAGCACGTCGCCCGTCACCGCCCGCGCAATAATTTCCGGCCCAATCCCGGACACGTCGCCCATGGTCAGGGCTGTCAGCGGCAATGTCATTCCAGTCTTTCCCAAACAGACACGGCTGTCCGCCACCCGGTTCCCGCCTTGGCCTCAGCCGGAATACACGTCGCACTCGGCCAGCACCTGGCCCTGCTGATCCTTCGCCGACAGAATCGGCTCGATGTCGAGCGGCCACTCAACCCCCACCGTCGGATCATTCCACGCCAGCGTGCGTTCGTGCTGCGGAGCGTAAATATCGGTGCACTTGTAAAACACATCCGCCACGTCGCTCAGCACGCAGAACCCGTGGGCAAAACCCGGCGGAACATACAGCTGCCGGTGATTGGTTTCGCTCAGCCGCGCACCCGTCCATTTGCCGAAGTTCGGGGAATTCTTCCGCAGGTCAACGGCCACATCGAAAATCTCCCCCTTGAAGACCTGCACCAGTTTTCCCTGCGGATGCTGAATCTGATAGTGCAGCCCGCGAAGAGTGCCCCGGCAGGATCTGGAACAGTTGTCCTGCACGAAGTCAGGAATTCCGGCCGCGGTGTACCGCCGGCTTTCCCACGTCTCCTTGAAAAAGCCCCGCGCGTCTTCAAACACCCTCGGCTCAATCAGCAGCACTTCGGGCAGGGCAGTGGGTGTGACCTCCATGAACGGCTCTCCTGATTTCACTTGTTCCAGCTGCCGTAAACGGCAGATTCTGCTGCTGATACGGCACCTCCCGAGGACAACATAACGGGCAGGGCCACATTCATGCTACCGGCAGACCCTGCCGGAGACCCGGCAGCGGGTTCACAGGCCACCGGCCATGTCGCCCGGCAGAACCGAAACAGTTCACGTAATCGCGCAGGTCTGCCGATCCTGACTTCTACGCGGGCTGATGCCGACACAGAATCCAGGAGCAGCCATGCGCGTGCTGCGGCTCCCGCCGGGCGGGAGAGCTTCCGCACCAGAGAAGCCACCAGGTCCCGTCTCACACCGCAACCAGCCCCGTTCCAGCAAGGATGATCGGTGTCCAGAGATCCCCTGATCCGCCGTCTGGAAGTTTCCTGCAGCCGGCAGCGTCGGTCGCTTCCGCGCCATCCGGCCCGGCCCGGGAACAGCATCAGCCTGTATGATCAGCCGGGAGGTTACCCCGGCCGGGAACAGCACGGGCAGCCGGTGCGGCCTTCCGCCAGACGCCGCCTGTGGCCCTCCTCGCCCGATGGCCTCCGCCTCGCCGCGGTGGTGACCGCCAGCAGCGTCCTCATTCTGACGGGACTGCTCGTGCAGCTGCAGTCTCCCCCCGTTCCCCCGCTGGAACTGGTGGAAGAGCCGGCCACGTCGCCACCCGCAGCACAGACTCTTCCTGCCGAACCCGCAGTGCCCAATCACCGCACGACAGCGGAACACGAACAGCTGGCGGCCCGCCCGGAGGGCGACAGCTCCCGCCTGTGGTCGCACATCCCGCCCGCTTCCCGACCGAGGCAGACGGCCGAACGTGAAGACACAGCCGCCGGCCGCCTGGCCTTCCGCCCCCGCGCGGATGTCGTTGCCGATTACCCGCCCGTCGGCCCGGTGGAACGCCAGCCGCAAACCGGCTCCCGGGTCGAGCAGCCCGCAGCCATCCAGGAAACAGCACCCAGGCACAATCCTCCGCAGCCGCAGATTTCCGGCCTCCGTCGCCGGCTGCTCTCGGCGCAGGATCCCGATCTGCCCCGCCGGCCGATTCCCTACGAAAATCCCGATCCCAGGTTCGGCTCGCCCGTGCGGCGGGACGGACTGGTCGGGCCGATTCCTGCGGTGGTTCAGCCAGAGACCGCCATCCTTCCGAAAGACAGCAGCAAGCCCTCCACGGAACCTTCGCGTGAAGTGCCACCCCCCGATTCGCCGGAGGCACCCGAGCCCGAAAACGCTGATTCACCGGCTGACTCGAATCCCCGAACCAGCAGCAGCCTGGCACCCGTGGAGCTGCCCCAGCGGCTGACCGCCGATTCCATTCCCGACAGCGACAGCCTGCCGGAGACGATCTTCCATGTGACAGAAATCGAAACAGAAGACCGGCAGGAACCGTCCGCGGCACAGGAGGCCAGTTCACGGGCTTCGCGGCTGCGCTCCGTGCGTCAGGCCGGGCGGGAACAGCTCCGCCAGCATGTGCTGGCCCGTCTGAAATCCGCCCGCGAAGCCATGGCCCGCGGCGAACTGGACCTGGCCCGTGCCATTGTGCAGGACACGGCGGGAGTCAAAGTCACCTACGGACTGTTCGACGACCGGCCCGACCTGCTGCTGAGCGAGCTGGATCAGCTGGAACGCAGACCAGCAGCCAGCGGCCAGACTTCCGCCTCGCCGGAACGGCTGCCCCTGCTGACAGCCCCCGGCCAGTCTCTGCAGGCGGTGCCGCGGCCGGAGCCCGTTCGTTCCGCTCCGCAGCAGCATGCGGGACGCCCGACCACGCCGGCACAGCCCGACAGCATCGATCTGCAGCGAATGCAGCGTGAATCGATGGGCACACTGCTTCAGGCGCCCGTGGCAACCGCGACCGGCCCAGCCCGGCCGGTCCTGGTCCCACCGACGGCACAGCCGCTGCAGCCAGCCACAACACCCCCGCTGCTGACCACGCCCTTCCGGAACGATCCCCGGCAGGCAGCACCGTCCATCCTGCGAAACCCGCCCGCCGGCTCTCGGATCACCGCACCCCGGGCCACCGCCGACGAAACATCACTGCTGTCCGACGAAGACCGCCCGCCTGTCCTGTCCGCAGAACCCGCCGGTTCCGCACCGCCGCAGGAATTCAGGCTGTCGTTTGAGTTCGATGATGCCCCGTGGAATACCGTGCTGACCCAGCTGGCCGAAGCCACCGGCCTGAAACTGCACATGCCCGTCCCACCACCCGGCGGCCTGACTTACCACAACCCGAGAAAATACACCCAGGCCGAAGTGATCCGCATTCTCGACTCGATCCTGCTCCGTCGCGGCTTCCGCCTGTACGAAGCCGGAAATATGCTGGTCGTCCAGCCCGTCCAGGCCGACCGTCAGCCGTAGCAGACCTCTTCGGGTGGCACTGGCAGCTTGCCTGCCAGTGTGCTTCCGCGATCAAGCCCCGCAGAATGGCACGTCCCTGACCAAAGGGAAAAGCGTGGGATATCGGAAGCCCCTCTCCAGAGGGAAAGTGGT
>JAGQPV010000662.1 GCA_020426545.1 Planctomycetaceae bacterium | reverse complement strand
AACGGATACAGGCCACATGCACGACTGCATTATCATTGGCGCGGGGCATAACGGACTGGTCACCGCAGCCCGGCTGGCCAAAGCCGGCCGCTCGGTCCTCGTCGTCGAACGCCGTCACCTGCCCGGCGGTGCCTGCGTGACCGAAGAACTGTGGCCAGGCTACCGGGTTTCGACCGCTTCGTATGTGGTCAGCCTGTTTCTGCCGGAAATTGCCCGCGAACTCGACCTGGCCCGGCACGGGTACAAAGTCCTGCCCCGCTCGCCCTCGTCTTTCACCCCGCTGGAGGACGGTCGCTACCTGATGATGGGCGGCGACCCCGAACTCACCCGCCAGCAGATCGCGAAATTCTCCACCCGCGACGCAGCCGCCTGGCCGGCTTACGAATCGCTGCTGGAACAGGTGGCCGAGTGCCTCGAACCCGTCCTCACGGCCACCCCGCCCGACCTGCTCCCCCTGCCCGCTTCCTGGCGGAAACGGGGCACCGCCAAAAAACTGCGGGACATGCGGGCCGGCTGGTCGCTGTACCAGGCCCTGGGCAAACTGGGCGAACGGATGCCCGAAGCCATCGAACTGCTCACCGGCTCAGCCACCAGCATCCTCAACCGCTGGTTTGAATCCGACGAACTGCGTTCCACCCTCGCGACCGATGCCATCATCGGCAACTTCCAGCCCGTTTCCGCCCCCGGCACAGCCTATGTGCTGCTGCACCATGTGATGGGCGAAGCTGGCGGCGCCCGGGGCGTGTGGGGTTATGTGGAAGGCGGCATGGGTGCCCTGTCAAATGCCATCGCCGCTGCCGCCGCGGAACACGGAGCCGAACTGCGAACCGAAGCCCCCGTCGCCGAAATCCTGGTCGAGAACGGCTCCGCCTGCGGTGTTCGCCTGGAGAACGGAGAAACGCTGAAGGCAAAAACGGTGGCCTCCTGCGTCGATGCCCACCTCACCTTCGAGAAGTTCCTCCCGCCAGCCACCCTGCCCGACAGCTTCCGCCAGGCGGTCTCCCGCATCGACTACGCCAGTGCCAGCATGAAGATCAACCTGGCCGTCTCCGAACTGCCGGACTTCACCTGCCTGCCCGGCAACAGCGAACCCGGCCCCCAGCACCGGGGCACAATCCACATCGGCACGGGGATGGAATATCTCGAACAGGCCTACGAAGACGCCCGCCGCGGCCAGCCCTCCACCCGCCCCATCATCGAAATGACCATCCCCACTTCGGTCGACCGCACCATCGCCCCCGCCGGGCACCATATCCTTTCGCTGTTCGTGCAGTACGCGCCCTACAGACTGGCCAGCGGCAGCTGGGACGACATCCGCGAGGAATTCGCCGACCGCTGCATCGCCGAAATCGCCCGCTACGCCCCCAATGTTCCCGGTTCGATACTGCACCGGCAGATTCTCACCCCGGTCGACCTCGAACAGATTTACGGCCTCACCGGCGGCAACATCTTCCAGGGCGCGATGCCCCTGCACCAGTTGTTCAGCCTGCGGCCCGTGGCCGGCTGGAGCGACTACCGCACGCCCGTTCGCGGCCTGTACCTGTGCGGCAGCGCGGCCCACCCGGGCGGCGGAGTAATGGGTGCCTGCGGCTGGAACGCAGCCGCCGAAATGCTGCGGGACGGGATCTGCTGAATGGTCCCGCCCGGCCCCTCACCACCATCAGCCATTTAAGCGGAATCAACCGGCCCGCCCGCCGGCGGGAACCGGAACGTGATTTCCCGGCACTTCCCCTGCACCTGCAGCAGCGACGCATAGAACAGTACCACCAGGCCGCACATCTCCAGGGTTTCCTCCAAAGTCGTCAGCCAGAAGTAGCGGTGGCTCTCCAGCCGGGCATCGGTCTGCTGCTGCAGACCGGCCAGCATCTCCATTCCCACCGCGCCGCCGACAAACAGCACGGCCGCCGCGCAGTACCACAGAGCCACCCGCCGCTCCAGCCGGCGCAGCACGGGGAGCATCACCCCGGCCAGCAGCAGCACGCCAAGGCCATAGGGCACAATCCAGGCATAATACAGCGATCCCGTCGCTCCCAGTGCGAGCCTGATATGAGGCGTGAGCCATTCGTGAATTCCCGCGAACTCATCGATGGCGAGGCAGCAGAACAGGCACGCCAGAAACAGCCAGATGACCTGCAGTCGCCCTTCTCTGCGGCGGATGTTCCACAGCAGAAGAAACAGCGCCACATTCAGCAGCCACAGACACACGGCAAAGAACGTCGGCAGGTTCCGTTCCTGATCCAGATAGAAGAAGTACTTCAGGTCCTTCGTCAGTTCTGTTCCGAAGGCCCGGTGCAGATAGAACGTCAGAATGTGAGCCAGCACCACGGGCACGATCACCAGGCCTGCCACCGACGCCAGCGCCCCGGGACGCACCCTGAATGCTGAAGTATGCTCTACCATCGTCTCCTGCACCTCCTCAGTGAGGTCGCCACAGAGTTTCCTCAAGGTCCCGCCTCGCCAGACATCAGACGGCGAACTCCCGCACCCCGGCCCACCGCTCCAGCAGTGCCTCGGGCACGTCCACCATCGCGAAGCCGGCGTCGGCTCCGGGCCGCTGTTCCGCTCGGAAACCCAGCAGCTCCGCGTCTTCGATCGACCAGGTATGGTGATGACCCGGGCGGAGAGTTCGCATCACCAGATGGCCAGCACCGGCCGTACGATAAATCCGTCCGTCCTGCCGCATGACGTTCCGAATCAGGCGGGAATGCGGGGCAACGGGAATCTCTTCCCACCCGCCCAGCCGCTACAGATCGTGCCGGGCCACACACAGAGAGTTGGCGGCGACCACGCCAGCATACACGCCCAGAGTTTCCTGCTGCACCCGCAGAGCGCCTCCCGCAGGTGCCTGCTGCAGGCCCAGCGGGAACGGCATCAGCCGAATGGTCACCTGCCGGGCAGCCAGATAGAAATACTCCAGGCTCTTCCCCACGACGATCGCCCCGGATTCCCGATGGCCCGTGGCCAGGTCGCTCAGATGACGGGAACTGTACAGGTCGTCGTCGTCCCACTTCACAATCAGCTCGCCGCCAGCCGCCGCCAGTGCCCGGTTCAGTACGTCCCCCAGCACACATTCGCCGGGAACCCGCAGGACCGTCAGCCGCTCGCCCAGCCAGGCCCGGGCGGTTGCGACGTCTGCTGCTGTAAACGCGTCTCCATGCAGGGCGGCGATGACCTCAAAATCCGGGTAGTCCTGCGCCGCCAGCAGCTGCGGCCAGAAGGCAATCATCTCCGGCCGTTTCGTGGCAACCAGCACACTCAGCCCGCAGGAGCCGGCCAATTCTCTCATCGCTGAAACACCAGCCCCTCCCGGATCCGCCGCGCGGGTTCAGACGGCCGCCAGCGGGCACCCGGCCCAGCGGTCCAGCAGTGCCTCGGGCACATCCACCAT
>JAGQPV010000661.1 GCA_020426545.1 Planctomycetaceae bacterium | reverse complement strand
ACCACCCGAAGCCGCCCGCAGCGAAGACGCCGACTGAGGTACACCGGTCCGGTTGTCACCTGCCCCGGTGCCAGCTTCGTTGGATCGCACCGGGAGATTCCGTCCCCTCAGGCCCCGTCTGAACTGAGGGTTGACCGACACCGGAAGCCTGGCGGCTCCACCGTTCCCGGTGTGTTTTCGCTCTCTGGCCGGGCGGTCGCTCCACTTTTCGGGGTGCACATTGCGCCCGTATTCCTGCGGACTGAATCCGGATTTTTCTTGCCCCCCGCCCCGCCTGCTGTACGATTAACCATTATGTGAAGGTTACGTGAAGACTGTCTGCCGGTTGTTTCACCGGCAGATGCAGACGAATCGTCGCGAATGTGCTGGATGGAACCCATGAGATGTCTTCCCTGACAGTCGTTGCGGGTCCGCTGGAGGGAATGCGGTTCGCCATTACGAACCGGGCCGAAACCGTTATTGGCCGTGACGGGGTTTGCGACATTGTTCTTCCCACCGGGACGGTCTCCCGGCGTCATGCCCGTATTCTGCGGGAGGGAGATCGCTGCTATCTGGAGGACCTGGGCAGCAACAATGGAACGTTCGTCAACGGGAGGCGGATCGAAGGCCGGGTCTGCCTGAAGCCCGGCGACCGGATCAACCTGTACCAGATCGGCATGGTGTACCAGGCGAGCGAGGCTGTCCCGGCAGGTGACCTGACGGAGGCCCCTCTGCCTGGAGCCGATGGCGAACACCCCGCCCTGCCCCACCCGGACACCCTGGACGCCAGCGAAACCTGTATCATCGGCCGGGTGCCGGATACGGATCCTGAAGCCATCATTGAGGGGCCCGTGGAAGGCTACCGGGCCGAACTGCGGTCCATCGCTGAGATCAACCGCAGGCTGGGCAGCAGCCTGGACCTCGATGAAGTACTGCCACGGGTGCTGGATCTTCTGTTTGACGCGTATCCGCATGCCTGCAGCGGCCAGATTCTGCTGCTCGACGACCGGGGCCAGCTGTTTCCCCGCGCATTGAAACATGGCCGCGACGATGACAGTGCGATCTTTGCCATGCAGCCGGTCGATCATGATCTGGCGACCCGGGTGATCCGCACGGGGACGGTCTGTATCAGTAACGGCCAGGAGTCGCAGTCCGTCCTCGACGATGCCCCCGGGTTTTCTGTCACCGCACCGATTCTGGGGCCTTCCGGCAGGAGCCGGGGCGTGATCTGCCTGGATTTCGGCAGCGATGAACCGCTGGAACTCGACACCGAGGCCGAGCTGATTCAGGCCGTGGCCGCTGCCACCGGGCAGACTGTCGAGCATGCGGACGCACATCAGCTGCTGCTGGAGGCCGAACGCCAGCTGCTGCGGATGGAGACTGCCAGAGAAGTGCAGCTGCAGATGCTGCCCCGCTCCCGTCCGGAGATTCCCGGTTACCAGCTGGCCGATTATTATTCGGCCGCCGAGGAAGTGGGCGGCGATTATTACAGCTATTTCCGCCTGCCGGACAATCGGCTGATGATCACCGTGGGAGATATTGGCGGCAAAGGGCTGCAGGCCGCGCTTCGTATGGCGCAGCTGTCGGCGGAGGTTCGGCACTGCCTGCTGGAAGCGGCTTCGGTCAAACGGGCGATGAGACGCCTGAACCGGGAGTGTTTCAGCAGTGGCCTGGGGTTTATCACCTTTGTGTTCTGTCTGCTGGATCCCGGCCGAAACGAGATCACCATCGCGAATGCGGGCCATCCGCCCCCGCTGCTGCGACAGGCATCGGGAACAGTGGAAACGCTGTGGTCGGAACGGGACGGTTGCCCCTTCGGTGTGCTGCCCGACCAGGAATTTCATCCCACCACGTGGCCAGTCGCCGAGGGAGACGTTCTCCTGCTGGCGACCGACGGGCTGACGGAAGCCATGAATCTGGAGGAGGAACTGTTCGGTTCGGCCCGTATTCGCGACTGCCTGGCCTTGCGGGCGGACTCACCGGCCGATGTACTGGGACGGCTGCTGGCGGAACTCGGACTGTTCCGAAATGGCATGGCGCCCAGCGACGATCTGTGTCTTGTCTCGCTGATGCGGCAGATCGGGCCGCGGCCCGCCCCGGCCTGAACCCTGTGGTACCAGAGTCAAGGCCGCTGGAGCACGGACCGGGCGCGTGCAGCGTATGGTTCGGCCTGTTCCCGGAAATTTGAAGCTCAATATGGTTTTCAGTCTGCCGGGGAAGCGTCCCGTGATGATCGCGCTGTGGATTGCCGGTGGAGTGCTGGTACTGGGGGCCGGGGCCCTGCTGGTGTTGAGCCTGACGGCCAGTCGCCCGGAGAATCTCGGCGTGCAGAACGGCCGGCTGGCGGAATGCCCCGGGACACCCAACTGTGTGTCATCTCAGGCGGCGGAGCCTGGCGAGGCAATTCCACCGTTCGCCGTTTCCGGCGACCCTGGGGAAGCCTTTGCCCGACTGCGGAGCATCGTCGCGCAGGAACCACGAAGCCGGATTGTCGTGGACCGCGACGATTACCTGCACGCGGAGTTCACTTCCCGGCTGTTTCGCTTCACCGATGATGTTGAGTTTCTGCTCGACCCGGCCGGCAGGGTGATTCACGTTCGCTCGGCTTCACGGGTGGGGCGTTCCGACCTGGGAGCCAACCGCCAGCGGGTGGAAGCCCTCCGCACGCGGTATCAGCAGTCAGCGGATCCCCGGCCTGAACGACCGTAATCGGTCCCCGCCCTGGCTCACCTGCCGGTTTTGCTGCACACGCCGCTTCGCTGCACACGCCGCCTGCAGCCTCTTTGCCGCCCGCGCTCAGGGTGTCTGAGCATTCTCTCCCCCGGGCATGGCCCCGCCCGCGTTCTCCGTGGCCACCGTGCGCCCGTTTACGGAGCGGCACGGACAGAGTGGCCGCAGTGAAATCCTGCCGGGCTCTCACCTGGTGCCTGTTCGGCTGCTCCCATTCTTCCGCGGCACCATGCGGTTTCCTGTACAGAAGCCGAACCAGTGAGTGCTTCCACAGCAGGCACAGGGGACCAGATGCGGACTCTTACACCTCTCGATATGCAATCTGGCTTATACATGACCTATTACAGGGCGGTTCATCATTCCTTCATCTTAACAATTAGATTGTGCAGTCAGCCAGCTGCAGAACCTGAGACTGGCCCGAGTACCCTCCCCGAACGCACACCCCAGCTTCTGAACAGCCTGCAGGAACGGATGCTTCCTGACCGGGCTGCCGGCCCGCCTGATGCGAAGTGCGCTTCCTTCGCCCCCGACAGGCGGCCAACAGACTGCGGAAACGTCTCAACAGTTATCTGCATTAACTAAGGAATTATTCAAATGAGTCAGTCCAGTACGACTTCTGTTCGCCGCCAGCGGGGCTTTACCCTGATTGAGCTGCTGGTGGTGATCGCCATTATCGCGATCCTGATTG
>JAGQPV010000660.1 GCA_020426545.1 Planctomycetaceae bacterium | reverse complement strand
AGGAACCGCCGGCAGGAGGTTCATGAATCAGGAAGACACCTCCGACGTGCGGTGGCCGGTTCGGCAGCTCTGCCTGAGGGAGGTCAGTCTCTTCAGGCAGGAATAGTGCACGCACGGGAAGACCTGTTGTTGCGGCCATTCCCGGATGACTGACATAACCCACACAGAATGCCCGCGGTTTATCTGGATGGCGGCCACCAGGTTTGACCTGGCCATTTCTGTGAACCAGGTTTCAGTTAAGCGGCTCACTGGAACTGGCCACCGGAGGGTTCACTGCGCCAGCTTGAGAAAGCATCTGTCCTCAGTCCTTCTACTTCAATTCCTTTCCTGTCCACTGTCCCGGGTACAGTTGTTATGGAATCCCTCGCAGGAACTGGCAGTCAATCGGCAGTCCATCGCGACTGGCATCTGTCCGGCCGCCTTGCAGGCGAGATGGAAGTCCAGACCTTTGCGCTGTCCCCCTTCCCGTTTCGCGTCGGGCGATCACCCGGGCTCTCGCTGACACTTCCCCGGCAGACGGTCTCGGGAGTGCATGCGGAATTTGTTCAGTGCGATGACACCATCGTGGTCCGCGACTTGCGCAGTACAAACGGCACCTTTGTCAACGGGCGGCGGCTGCACGGTGAAAAGGCGCTTCGCGTCGACGATGTGGTGCAGTTTGCCGATGCGCCATTCCGCGTGCTGGAGCAGTCACAGAATGTTCCGTCCAACACGTACTGCAAGGACGCGAAGGACCAGGCACTGGCGCTGGTCCAGTTCGGCCGCCTGCTGACTGGCCGAAACCTCGTCTCCAGCTTTCAGCCGATTATCGACCTGAAGACGCAGCAGATTCTGGCCTACGAATCGCTGGCCCGCAGCCGCGTGGTCGGCCTCGAAACACCCGATGTGATGTTCAGCGCAGCTGCCGAACTCGATTCTTCCGAAGAACTCAGCCGCCTGCTGCGTCAGGTCGCTGTTGAACAGAGTTCCGGCTTCGAGCAGATGCCTCATCTGTTCCTCAACACGCACCCGTCGGAACTGTCCACCACGGAACTGCTGGAATCGTGCTTCGAGCTGCGGCGGATGACTCCCCGTCAGAAGATCACCATCGAGATTCATGAAGGCGCCATCACGCAGCTGGCCGACATGCTGGCTCTGCGTCGCGGTCTGGATGAAATCGATATTTCGCTGGCCTTTGACGACTTTGGCTCCGGTCAGGCCCGCATCGCGGAACTGGCCGAAGTGCGACCGAAGTACATCAAGTTCGATCGCAGCATGATTCAGAGTCTGGATCAGGCCGACAGCTCCCGCCGCCGACTGGTCAGGTCGCTCGTGCTGATGGTGGAGGATCTGGGTGTGATCCCGCTGGCCGAAGGTGCGGAAACCGAAGGAGAGCACCTGGCCTGTCTCGATCTTGGTTTCCAGCTGGCTCAGGGTTACTACTACGGTCGACCGATGCCCGCGAGCTATCATCGCAGTCAGGCTCGGGAGCATGGCACCGCAATCGGGATGACTCCCCCGGAGATATCTCCCGCGGACAACACCCGCCCGTCCGCCACCACCTGACGCGGAAGAATCGCCAGCAAGCTTCCCGGCATTGCCCGCCCTGGCACCAGCCGCCCGGTTTCACGCGCACTTCGTGACCCCGCTTCCGGGCGGTTTTGCTTTTCGGTCTGTTGTTCCGGAACCCGGCATCGCGCACGATGGGCACAGACACCTCCAGCACCAGGTGCTGCAGAGGACCGTTCAGCCCACGGGAGAATCGCGATGCGCCACTCGACTGCAGCTGTTGCCGTGTTATTAACCCTTGCGACCGCCTGCAGAGCGGAAGACAAACCCGTGCGGGTCTTCGTGCTGGCCGGCCAGTCCAACATGGAAGGCAAGGCCACCGTTTCCCTGCTGGAACACCAGCTGACCGATCCGAAGACAGCCGGGCAGTTCGCCCACCTGCGACCCGACGGCAAATGGCTGGAACGCGATGATGTGCTGATCCGCTTCCTCGACCGTCACGGGAAACTGACGGTGGGCTATGGCAGCCCCGGGCGAATTGGTCCGGAGCTGGGTTTCGGCCTCACCGTGGGTGACCGGTTCGAGGAACCGGTCCTGCTGATCAAGACCGCGTGGGGCGGCCGAAGCCTGTATCGGGATTTTCGTCCGCCGTCCGCCGGCCTGCCCTCCGATGAGACGCTGGACCAGCTGCTGGAACAGGCCCGTAAACGGAAGCCGGATACAACCCGCGAGGACATCGTCGCTTCGTTCGGTCGCGATTACCGGCTGATGCTGGAGAACATTCGTGACACGCTGAACCGGCGCGACGAGCTGTTCCCCGGGCTGAAAGGACGAAAAACCGAGCTGGCCGGTTTCGTGTGGTTTCAGGGCTGGAACGACATGATCAATGCGGACTACACCGCCGAATACGCCTCAAATATGGCGCACTTCATCCGCGATGTCCGCCGGGATCTCAAAGTCCCGCAGCTGCCGTTCGTGATCGGGCAGCTGGGCGTTGATGGAGTCGACGGGAAGCCCAACCCGAAGCGGGATGCCTTCAAGGCGGCGCAGGCAGAACCGGCTCAGCTGCCGGAATTTTCCGGCAATGTGGCGCTGGTGAAGACCGACCAGTTCTGGGACACGGAAGCCCACGCCATTTTTCTGAAGGGCTGGAAGAAGCACTTCGCCGAGTGGGAGAAGGTGGGGTCGGATTATCCCTTCCATTACCTGGGCAGTGTGAAGACGTATTACGGAATCGGCACCGGCTTCGGCAAAGCCATGCTGGAGCTGATCGACGGGAAAGAGGAACCTACCACGTTCTTTGATCCCATCGACCGGAATGTCGAAGGCTGGACGGTCCGTGTCGATCCCGCCCTGCTGGAAGGAGAATATCGCGAGGAAGGTGAACTGGCCCTGAAGGCGCTGGCGAATCACCTGCAGCGGATCACCTGGATTGTTCCGGAACAGCAGCTGGCCGAGCTGCGCAAGCTGCCGATCTGGCTGGAACGGGAGCACCCCACCCTGGGCAACATGCAGTACCACCCCGCGCGGGGCTGGCTGGTGGCCCACGGGCACGATCCCCGGCTGGCAAAGCACGTTCACATTCCCCGCGCCGCCGACCTGACCAGCCGCCGCACGTGGGCCAAACACCCGTATGTGGTGCTGCACGAACTGGCCCATGCCTGGCACGACCAGGGGCCGGGATTCGATGATCCGAAAATCAAAGCCGCCTGGGAGCAGGCCGCTGCCGACGGGATTTATGAGGAAGTCCTGCTGCACACCGGGAAGAAGGTGCGGCACTACGGGCTGACGAATCAGATGGAGTACTTCGCCGAATCGACCGAGGCCTACCTCGGCGTGAACGACTTCTATCCCTTCGTGCGGGCCGAGCTGGCCGAGCACGATCCGCGAATGTATGCCCTGCTGGCCGAGAT
>JAGQPV010000659.1 GCA_020426545.1 Planctomycetaceae bacterium | reverse complement strand
AACGACTGCGGTTCCCTGGCAGGCTGAATACTTCAGGCCACACGTGCTGCTCCCGTCTGCAGAGGACCATTCTCCGGCCCTCACGGTGCCGGGCCGAGTCCGGCTGCCGGTCAGGTCGGATTCAGAAGGGATGCGGAATTGCGGGACCAGACAGCTCAGGACGAATGTCCCGCACGGAAAGAAATTCCGCCAGGCCCGCCTGCGCCCGGCAGGCCGCATCCTGAACGCAATGATACCAGGACGTCGGCGGGGAAGCCAACATCCGGCGATGCCGATGCGTACTTCCGCGGCTGAGGCCACTGAGCTGGAGGCCGATCAGCTGGAGGCTGCTTCGCTGCCGTCCAGCAGCACGGTGACGGCTTCCTCGCTGTCGGGGCAGATGTGCCACAGCTGGTTGAGGTGAGCCACTTCCATGACCTCGATGCAGTAACCCTGCAGCCCGCAGACAGCCATTTTGCCGTTGCGGGGCGTCAGCCGGGTTCGGGTGCGGAACAGCAGGGCGATAAACGACGAGCCGAAGAACCGCGTATGGGCCAGGTTCACCACCAGCAGGGGCGGAGTCGCCTCTCCCGCAACGGCCAGCAGCGGTTCACTGAGCTCTTCCACCTTGAGTTCGTCGAGAGTTTCGTACTTCTCGCCGAGAGTCACCACGGTGACGCCCCGATCGACAACAACCTGTAATCCGCTGGAATCGCTCATGCTGCACCTGTTCCGCGCTGAGAGTAGCCGGCTGATTTGTATCCGGAAAACAATAAGAAATGGACAGCCGAACGGCCCGCCCGGACTGGTACACCATCATGAACTCCTGCCCGCAGGCAGGCTGCACTTTCCCGTTTCGATGCGTCTGCTTCAGGGGAGCATCCATCGGCAGTGATGCAAACAGTAATCAGGCACAGGTTCCGCCCCGAAGTTTTACCAGACTGTGTCAGAGAATTATGCCAGCCGGAGACGTCCCTGACCATGCTGTCACCCAATCGTCCGACGGCGGTGCCGCCGTTATTCATCCAGCGTGGGCAGAGCCTGCAGTCTGACCGGCACGGTGACTTCCTCCCCGTCGCGGAGGACTGTCACTTCGACTTCCGTGCCGACCTTGTGATCGGCCAGGGCATTGAACAGATCATTCGACCGCTGGATCTCCTTTCCTTCAATCCGGATGATCAGGTCGCCCCAGTCGATGCTGCCATCGGCCTGACGCCGTGTGGGCTGCAGTCCGGCTTCCTCGGCGGAGCTGTGAGTGAGTACGTCGCCAATCAGCACTCCGGCCCGGGGGAGCAGTCCGGCAGTAATCAGCCGCTGGGTGAAGGCATCGCCGAAGGGGCTGATCCCCATGCCGGGACGATCTACTTTTCCATCGCGAATGAGATCAGGAATGATGCGGTTGACGGTATCAACCGGCACCGCGAAGCCAATTCCCGCATAGGCCCCGGAGGGACTGTAAATCGCGGTATTCACCCCGATCAGCCGGCCGGCACTGTCCAGCAGCGGTCCACCCGAATTACCCGGGTTGATGGCTGCGTCAGTCTGAATCACATCGCGGATCGGTCGACCGGAGGCCGACTGAATTTCCCGCCCCAGCCCACTGACGACACCGGTGGTCAGCGTCTGGTCCAGGCTGAACGGATTGCCGATGGCGAAGGCCTTCTGCCCGACCTGCAGATCGGCGGAGGTTCCCACGGAAATCGGCATCAGCCTCGCCGTGGGAGCGTCGATCCGCAGCACCGCCAGATCGTTGTCTGGTGCCGCGCCCACCAGCCGGGCGTCCCAGCTGGAGTTATCCGACAACGTGACCCGCGCCACCTGGGCATTCTGAATCACGTGGTAGTTGGTAATCACGTGCCCGTCGGTATCCCACACGAAACCGCTGCCGGTCCCCTGGGGAATTTCAAACAGGTTCAGGCTCACGCGGTCCCGCTGCACGGCCAGAGTGGTGATATGCACCACGGCGGGCGAAGCTGCCCGAAACATCTCAATCTGAGAGGTTTCATCATCGGCCAGATTGCCCCGGGCCGTGATAGCTCTGGGCTGGGCATCGGGATTATGGAGCGGACGGAACAGCTGCGGAGTGTCGCGAAAGAACAGCGCCAGCACCGCGGCGAACAGGGCGACAATCAGCCAGGTGTTGATGCGGGTCCCTGACTCACCTGCGGAGGAAGGCCGGTGGCTGTCTGGCTCCGCCCTGCCGGTATCGTATTCGCTGCTCACCTTCGAGTTCCTCGAGTGTGCCGATAGGCTGCCATCTGCGTCACTGCTGGTTCCGGGGGACTGCTGTCCGGGTCTGTCAGCTGCTTCCGGCCGGCTGTGTGTCCTCAGCCGGCTGCCGGTCGCCCGCTCTTCCGGAAATACGTTTCGCGATTAACGTGGCAGCGGGAACAGGAACCCCGCAGGGTCCCGTGTCTCACAGCCCGATGGTACGACTGCGGGCGGAGAGAATCCACCTGAGATGGGAAGCCTTTCCCCCGCAGGCCGGGCACCAGTGCTGAATCCGCCTGTTCCCCGGCGGTTCCGCATTCCCCTTCTGTTGGATGGCGGTGTTCACCAGTTGAGGGCGGGAACACGGTCAGTCGGTGGAAGCGGGAGCATCCGATTGATGGAGAATGGCTGGTGTGCGGGCACCAACCCGAAAGGGCGACCCCGGCCTCACCTTCACTCGAAGGGAACGGCCGGGGTCTGGTGAAGTCAGGCCTGGGACTCTGTTCGCCAGGTTTTCTGTCCGTCAGGCAGGGCCTGTTGCCGCAGCAGCTCAGTTCCCGCCGTTCCCGTTAAACCGGGAAGCAGCGACCGAGAACAGAGCCCCTTCGAGCAGGTGCCGTTCCAGAAAGGCTGCGAAGGCTTCCACCCGGGTGTACTGCAGGACGATATAGTCGCCGGGCTGAACGAGAATCCGCTCTTCGGGGTGCCGCAACGTCCGATACAGATCGACATGAATCGGAAACTGCTGCCCGTTTGGCAGGCGGCGAACGATAATCGCCTGGCTGGCACTGATCGTCACATCCTGGTTCATGGCCGAGTTGCCGCCGGAGAGGCTTTTCCCGTTGCTCTGCCGCTGTCCTTCGGCAATGGCGATGGCTCCCAGAATGTCGAGGTCGTAATCACGGGGCAGAGTAAACTGGCCGCTGGCCAGCAGTCCGCCGGTGTAGAACACTTCGGCGTCCCGCGACTCGATGAACACGATATCTCCGTCTTCCAGCAGGATGTCCTGCTCGGTGAACTGCGGGATTTCTCCCGGAGCCAGCCGCACCGGAATGCGGATGATGTGGCTGCCATCCACCGTGGGGTCTGTCGCCGGTGCCGCTCCGTGCTGCATTCCGGGCTGGTAGGCCGGCATCACGGTGAACCCGTGCGGGTTGCCTCCCTGAGGAAACTGCTGACCAGCATCAGGCTGCTGTGCGGGCATCGGGTACTGTTGCGGATACTGC
>JAGQPV010000065.1 GCA_020426545.1 Planctomycetaceae bacterium | reverse complement strand
CAGCCTGCCTGCCGGAAGACTCTTTTTGCGGTTCTTCATTTCCTCTGCAGCAGTAGCCAGGAGGTCGCCAGTTATGCTTCGCAGCATCGACATCAGCACCAGTGCTCTCGTCGCCCAGCGGCAGCGGATGAACACAATCGCAGGGAATGTGGCCAACGCCCAGACCACACGCAACGCCGACGGAGAACCCGAAGCCTACCAGCGGCGACGGGTCGTCTTCTCGGCCGATCAGTCCCACTCGCCGGCGACCCGGGGTACTGCGGTCACCTGTCGCGTGGAAGTCGATCAGACCGCTCCGCCCCGGCGGGTGTATGAACCGGGCCACCCCGATGCCGACGGCGACGGTTACGTCAACTACCCCGCCATTGACCTGATCGAAGAATTCGTCAACGCGACCGAAGCCGGCCGGGCCTACGAAGCGAATGTGGCCGCAATCGAAATCAGCCGGGAGATTGCCCGCATGGGCCTCAACATTCTCGCCTGATGCCTGAACATCACCCGTTCTGCGGCGGCCACCTCAACGGCCTCCGTACGAATTCCGCGACCTGAAACCGACACCGAATCCGATTTCGAAAGCAGCCTGCCATGTCTCTGTCTGTTGGTGCCGCCGGCATGAACCCGCTGCTTCCGCCCGGTGCGGGGGCTTCCGCTTCGCGCATGTCCTCGCTGGCCGGCCAGGGCGGAGCCTCCTCCGACTTCAGCCGCATGCTGGTCGATTCGCTCAACAGCACGGCCGGCATGCAGAACCGGGCCGATCAGCTGGTACAGCAGGGCATTGCCGAAGGCGATGTCAGCCAGGTGGAAACCCTGGCCAGCATCAAGAAGGCAGAGCTGTCGCTCAAAATGATGATGCAGATTCGTAACAAACTGATGGACGCCTACAGCGAAATCCGGCAGATGCAGCTCTAACTTCCGCCGCACTGCGGAACGCTTCCCGATCAACCCGGGGACCTCTCGGCTCCCCTCTGTCTTCCCGTCTTGCTCCTGCTGACTGAACCACTGGCCTCCAACACGAACTGCCGATGGACACATTCAACAGAACCTTCAGCCAGTTCCAGAGCCTGTACCAGTCGATGTCGCCGACTGGCCGGGCGTTTCTGGTGGCACTGCCTCTGCTGGTGACAGCCGCCTTCGGCGTCCTGCTGTGGGATGGCGAATCGTCCTCGCATGTGCCCCTGTCCTGGAACCAGGCATTCACGCTCGAGGAAATCAGCAACGCTCAGCAGACACTGCAGGAAGCCGGACTGGATGACTTCAAGGTGGAAGGCAGCCGCATTCTGGTGCCCCGCGGTGAAGAAGCGAAATACAACGCCGTTCTGATGGTGGATGGCTCCCTTCCCGCGGCGCCGACATCGGAACTCGAAAAGCAGATCATCAGCACCAACATTTTCCGCAGCCGCGATCAGCTGCAGGCCATTCGCGATATCGAACTGCAGAAAGCAGTCAACCGCGTGCTGCGGGCCGTGCCCGATATCGAACAGGCTGCCGTCCGCTGGGCCCGGTCCCGTGCGGGACGCTGGCCGCGTCAGGGTTCTCAGGTAACAGCCACCGTCTCCGTGAAACCACGGGGCCACCGGGAACTGTCTTCTCAGCTGGTCCGTTCGCTGCAGCTGGCCGTGGCCAACATGGTTCCCGATCTCGACGCGCAGCATGTCACCGTGTTCGATACCTCGACGGGAATTTCCCACACGCCGGACGAAGAAGACGACCCCTTCGACAGCCGGCTGGTCGGCCGCATCCGCGAGTTCACCCGGATGTATGAAAAGCGAATCGGCTCGGCCCTGTCGTACATTCCCGAAGTGCTGATCACCGTAAATGTGGATATCGAAAACCTCAAGCGCTCTGTCTCGCGGGAGCAGCAGCTCGACCCGAAGAAGATGGTGCCGGGGTACTCGCAGGAAGAAACCGTCAGCGAAAACTATCAGCAGCAGGCCAGCCGCTCGGAACCGGGGGCCCGCCCCAACCAGCCCCGCAGCCTGAGTCAGTCCGGCGGGCCGGATGAGTCCCGCGCCGTCGAACGGGCAGTCACTACGGCCGCCAACATTCCCTCGTGGAAGATCACCGAGACGGAACTCATTGCCGCCATGCCGAAGTCGGTGCAGGTCTCGGTCGCTATTCCCAGAACTTACTTCAGTGCCGCGGCGGAGCAGCAGCGGGCAGCCTCCGGCGACGAAACAGCCGAAGGCGGGGCCGGTACTCCCGCCGCGCCGGTCAAGAGCGAACAGGAAATCATCGACGACGTCCGGCGGACCGTGGCCAAAGCCATCGGCACGGGCTCCACGCCGGAGGATATTCAGGTCAACTCGTACGTGGCGGTCTCGCAGGATCTGCCCAGTCTGGAACCCTCCATGGTCGACCAGGCCGGCATGATCCTGGCGGAGTGGGGCAGTGCCATCGGCCTGGGACTGTTTGCACTGGCCGCCCTGTGGATGCTGCAGCGAACCACTCCCCCGCTGACCAGCGAGCAGGACGAACAGGCTGCCCTGCAGCGAGCCGCCCCAGTTGAGGAAGAGGAAGAAGAAGAAATCGATGAGAACTTCGTCATCGATAAGAAGAAGACGCCCGGCGATCACGAAAAGCTGCAGCAGATGGTCCGCAACAATCCGGAAATCGCTTCCGCTGTCGTGGGGCAGTGGCTGAAAGCCTTCCGCTGACAACAGACAGACACATTCCCTGAATTCGCCCGAAACCTGATTCCACGCTCCACCAGGCACGGTTCGCAGCCACGACACGCGGCCCCCTGTTTTCAAAGTTCACAGACTGCGGGACGGTACACATGGATGACATTCGGAAAGCAGCCATCTTCCTGCTGAGCCTGGAAAAGCCTCTGGCAGCGGAAGTGCTCAGTCAGCTGCCCCGCCGCATGGTGGAAGCTGTCACCCTGGAAATTGCCCGGAACCAGGATGTCAGCCGCGAAGAGCAGAGCGGCGTGATCAAGGAGTTCTCCACCCTTGCCCGCGATCAGACCCCCATTGAACGGGGCGGTATGGAATTCGCCGATGAACTGCTGCGGCAGTCTCTGGGAGACGACGGGGCCGGAAAGATTCTGGAGAGCGTACGGCAGTCGATGAGTTCCATGCCGTTTGGTTTCCTGCATAAGGCCGGCACGGAAAACCTGCTCACTTTCATCGTGGAGGAACACCCGCAGACCATCGCTCTCATCATGTCGCACCTGCCGACGGCCATGGGAGCCGATGTTCTCAGTGGCCTGCCGGCTGCCAAGCAGCTTGAGGTCATCCGCCGGATCGCCAACATGGAGCAGACCAATCCGGAAGTCGTGCACGATGTGGAGCAGAGTCTCGAAAGCCGCATGACATCCACCTTCAATCAGCAGCTGGAAAAAGCCGGCGGCGTGCCGATGGTGGCCCAGATTCTGAACGTCACCGACCGCATGACGAACAAAACCATTCTCGAAAACCTGGAACAGCAGGATCCCGATCTCGTCGACGAGATCAAGCGGCTGATGTTCGTGTTCGACGATCTGCTCAAGCTCGACGACAAGGCCATTCAGGCGCTGCTCAAGGAAGTCGACAACAGCCAGTGGTCGGTCGCCCTGAAAGGTGCCAGCGAGGAAATCCGCCAGCGGATCCTCGGCAATCTGTCGCAGCGGGCAGCCGAACTGCTGCGGGAAGAAATGGAGTTCCTCGGTCCGCTTCGTCTCAGCGATGTCGAAGCCATGCAGCAGCAGGTGGTCGATGCTGTTCGCCGGCTGGAAGACGCCGGCGAAATCGAAGTGGCGACCACCGGCGAGCAGGAACAGTTCATCAACTGACAGTGGTTGATCTCCCACTTCGGAAACCTCTCCCGGCACCGCGGCTGGAAAGTGACGGACCATGACAGAAATCGCGTCGAAGAAGCTGTTGAAAGCAGCCGATCTCCGTCGCGCCGACGAAGGCCAGGTACCGGTGGCCTTCAACGTGGAAGATCTCCACCAGCGGTGCGAACTGCACCTGGAAAAGGTGCGGGAACAGACGCAGCAGATGATTCGGAAGGCCCATGCCGAAGCAGCCGAACTCCATCAGGCCGCTGTCCGGAAGGGGCGGGAGGAAGGCCTGGCCCAGGGACTGGCCGAAGCCGATGCAAAGATTGAAGCCCGCAGCACCGAACTGGCAGCCCGGCTCTCCGGCGAACAGCTGCAGACGATCGTTCCCGCCCTGAACGAACTGGCCCGCCAGCTGCAGCTGGAACGCGAACAGTGGCGGGCGGAATGGGAAACAGGGGCCGTGCGGATGTCGATCGCCGTGGCGGGTCGCATCGTGCGACACCAGATCGCAGCCGACCCGGACCTGGCCCGTGAATCCGTCACTGCAGCCCTGGAACTCGTCGCCGGTGTCCCGCAGCTGAAAATTCACTTCCACCCCGACGACCTCGCCACGCTCGGCCCGTTTGCCTCCACACTGCTCTCCGGCATGTCGGCCAGCACCGAAGTGGAGATGGTCGCCACCCCCGACATGGAACGCGGTGGCTGCCTGATCGAAACACAGCACGGCGAAATCGATGCCCGCCTCGAAACTCAGCTGAACCGCATTGCCGACGAACTGCTGCAGCGCAGCATCTGACGTCGCTCGCTGCACAGTTGTCGTGCCCCGCCCCCAACACAGCCCCTTGTCCTGCTGCCACCCGACCAATGCCCGATTCCGGCAGAGTTCAACACTGGAAAATTCACCAGCCATGCAGCAGATCGAACAGCAGCTGGAACAGATCGTGCCGGTGGCGCTGACAGGTACCATCACCCGCATTGTGGGCCTGACGGTCTCCGCGGCGGGTTTCCCGGCACCACTGGGTTCCATCTGCCGCATCAGCCGCGGGCAAAACGATCCCGTGGTGGCGGAAGTAGTCGGATTCAAGGGAGACGAAACCCTGCTGCTGGCGTTCTCCACCCTGACGGGTGTTCGCCGGGGCCACCGCGTGTCGCTGGTGCAATCCGTCCAGGGTGCCTGGGTGGGCGACATGCTCCCGGGCCGCGTGATCGATGGTCGAGGCCGGTTCCTGGATAATCGTCCCGCTCCGCCGCTGCCTCATCGTGCGGCTCTGCAGCGGGAATCCATCTCACCGCTGAACCGCCCCCGAATCTCGGATCCATTGACCACGGGAGTACGCGCCATTGATGGCGTGCACACCTGCGGCAAGGGGCAGCGGCTGGGAATCTTCGCCGGCAGCGGCGTGGGCAAAAGCACTCTGCTGGGACAGATTGCCCGCAACAGCTCGGCCGATATCAACGTGGTGTGCCTGGTGGGAGAACGAGGCCGCGAAGTCCGCGAATTCATCGAACGCGACCTGGGGCCCGAAGGCCTGGCCCGCAGTGTGGTGGTGGTGGCCACCGGAGACGAACCCGCCGTGGTCCGACTGCGGGCGGCTTTTCTGGCCACCGCCGTCGCCGAATACTTCCGCGATACCGGTAAAGATGTCCTGCTGATGATGGACAGCGTGACCCGGCTGGCGCTGGCCCAGCGGGAAATCGGCCTGGCGGCTGGCGAACCACCCGCCACACGGGGCTATCCCCCCAGTGTATTTGCTCTGCTGCCGAGACTGCTGGAACGCAGCGGCAAAAACGAACACGGAAGCATTACCGGGCTGTACACCGTGCTGGTGGAAGGTGACGACACGAACGAACCGGTTTCCGATACCGTCCGCGGAATTCTCGACGGACATATCATGCTCTCGCGGCACCTCGCCGAAGCGGGCCACTGGCCTGCGATTGATATTCTGGCCAGTATCAGCCGGTCGATGAAGGACGTCGCCCCGGCAAATCGGATTGCCATGGCCGAACGACTCAAGCAGGTTCTCGCCGCTTACCGTCAGTCCGAAGACCTGATCAACATTGGTGCCTACCAGAAGGGGGCCAGCGGCCAGGTCGATACGGCCGTTCGCTGTCTTCAGGAAATTCACGCCTTTCTGCGGCAGCGGCCCGATCAGCATTCTTCTCTGGAAGAAACCGCACAGCAGCTGCAGCACCTGATCCGTCTGTTCGATCTTCCGCCCGAACCAGCCCAACCCGGCCGAAGAGGCTCCGCAATGGCACAGCAGCCGGCGGCCCGCTGAGTTCCGGCATGGTAAGCCATCGTCAGCTGTCCCTTCGCCGGCTTCCCGTTCGCACCAGTTTTTCCCGCCGGCCCGTTCATCTGATCCGCCAGAACTGACCAATTCATGAAGTTTGATTTCCGGTTTGAATCACTGCTGCGCTACCGCCGCAGCCTGCGGGACGAATGCCAGCGTGCGCTGGGTGAAGTCATCACCAGGCGTGAGACCCTTCAGCAGCAGCGGCACCAGATTCAGAACCAGCTGGGCGAACAGTCGGAACAGCTGCGGCAGATTGGCCTCGAAACCGTGCTGAATGTCGATGGTGCCCGTTCACGGCAGTATTACCGCACCGTACTCGAGTCCGAACTGGCGGCTGTACACAAACAGCAGGAACTGGCCGGTCATCAGTTGAACCGCGCCCGGCAGGCTCTGGTCGAAGCCGACCGCCAGGTTCAGGTGCTGGAGAAACTCAAGGAACGGCAGCTGCAGGAATATACGGAGCACACCCGCCGTTACGAACAGCGGGATCTGGAAGACATCTGGCAGGGAACCCATCAGACGAAGGAGCCGAAATGATCAGATCAGTGGTGCTGATCATTGGTGTCATCTGCGTGGGACTGGTCATTACCGAGGCCGCGGGCCTGGCGTATCTGGCCTGGACCGGACGCCTGACAGCCGACAATCTGCGGGACATCCAGACGGTCCTCTCGGGAGAGTCGCTGTACGGCCAGCAGGAAGTGCAGGAAGACTTTCAGCAGCAGCACTCCAGCGAACAGGTGATGCAGCAGCGGGTCCGTGCGATTCTGCAGCTGAAGACCCGCGAGGAAGAACTGGACCGTTTCCACCTGATGATTGAAACGCTGGCAAAGGAACTGAGCAGCGAGAAGGAACAGTTCCGCCAGCAGAAGCTGGCCTTTCAGCAGGAACTGAAACTGGCCGAAGAACGGGAAACCGCCGAAGCCACCGAGCAGTCGCGGGGAATTCTCGGCAAGCTGCGTCCCGATGATGCCGCCGCCAGCCTGATGACCCTGACGCTGGAAGAAAATGTGGTGGTGCTCCGCGGCATGCAGGACCGGCTGATCGGGCGGATTTTACAGAGTTTCGGCAACAGCCCCGATCCCGCTCTGGTCGAACGGGGCCAGAAGATCTTTGAAGCCATCACCCGTGGCGAACCTGACCGGAAACTGATTTCCGAACAGCAGAACCTTCTGGAAGGTTCCGGGCGAACGGCAGCCAGGGAATAAACCGCAGAATCGTCCGCGAACAGCCGATCTCTTCTGAATAGATCGTGCTGGTATTCGCCAGTCTCGCCGGCAGTGCGCGCCAGTGGTTTCAGGCTGCCCGGGTTTCGTTCCCCTCAGTCGGATCCGCCCCTGCTCCGGCAGATTCTGCCGCTGGCACGATCTGTGCCGTCGCATGGCGGCCCGACAGACCGCACAGACTGCACCCTGTGCTGAAATCGGATCGCCCTCTGCGGTGCTGTTTCACGACTTCCGGAACACGGGAGCACGAGGCGAACCGCAGCCGGGTCGCTTCCGCCCCTGGTGCAACCAGCGGAGTGATGTTTTCCGCAGCAGAGCAGCGCTGCTGCAGTCGCTCTGCCCCGACTAACTGGCGTATCTCCTGCCTGAGGCGTGAACATGGCTGGCATCGAGCCGACATCCAGACCAGTAACAGGCTCGCTGCAGAACCAGCTGCTGACAGCCATTGGCGGTTCTTCCGATCCGCTGAGCCTGTATCACACTTCTCTGCTGCAGTCACTGCGGCAGCCGGCCACGAAATCGCCGGCGACTTCGGCCGAAAGTTACCAGTCGCCCGCCACTCGCCGCGACGAACCTTCCGCCCGGTCCACGTCATTCAGCCGATCAGGCGACCAGACCAGAAACCCGGCATCCTCCGCCAGCCAGTCGAGCCGCCCCCACAGGGACGATCCCTCGCAAAATGCCTCCCGCCATCCGGCGGAGAGAACGCCCGGCGGCTCTGGCCCCCGGAATCCCCAGGGCACTTCCGGAAGCAGAGCAGGGGGTGCGGCTTACCCTGCGGAAAAATCAGCGACAACAGAAACGGCTTCGGCAGCCTCCGAGGCACCGCAGTCCCCGGGCAGCCAGGAGAAGTCAGCCCGCCCCGCTCAGGAAGGTGGCCCTCCCGGTTCACTGACCGATTCCCTGACAGGAAGTCTGAACCGTCCGGCTGAATCCTCCGCCGAAACAGACATCGGCGAAGATCCGGCACTGGAGCAGCTGCTGGACGAAATCTCCGCCAGCCTGAGTGCGCTGGCACCACAGTCACAGACCGGCCCCGCTTCCGCCGGTGCAGAGACAACGGGCGAAGAGACGGCAGCGGGAGAAACCTCAGAAGAGCAGGGCGGGGGCACCGCCCTGGAGGTCGGCAGCGGGATTTCTGAAGCAGCGGCGGGACAGAACGCCGCAGCGGAAGAACAGATCCTGCAGCTTGAGCAGCAGAACGCCGCTGCAGATGCCGAGTCCACGGGTCAGGCCGAAAGTCTCCCGGAAGCGGCAGCCTCTGGTCAGTCAGTGGCTGGTCAGCCAGTCACCAGGCAGACAGTCCACAGCGCCGGGGATCCGGCTGAGGAAAAATCCGCCAAAGTGGTTGACCTCGCGGGAGCCGAACTCCCGGTCGAAGCGAACTCCGCTGAGTCGAAGACGGCCGCCCCCACCGAGTCAAATTCCGAGGATTCCGGCACAGGCGAAACCTCGCGCGAACAGCGAACGGACCGGACATCCGCTGAAAACACGTCGGACGGGAATGGCTCCCGGCCAATGGCGGCCGGAGCGGGCGTGCCAGGCTCCGGGCAGACTCAGTCGCTCGTCAATGGCCCGTCGAACGGGGCCAGGGCAGTTTCCCCTGCCCTGGACAGTCCCCGCACTTCCCAGGCAGCAGCAGGAAATCATCCGCCAGCGTCCGCTCCGGCAGCGGCTTCAGCCGGAACCGCTTCCGAGGCAGGATCTCCTGCGACAGGCAGCCGGACACAGGTCACTTCGCCTGCTGCGGCAGGAGTGGCGGTCAGCGACAGCGGCGCGGGAGCCGCAGCCGCTGAAACCACCAGCACAATAGACAGCCGGCAGACAGAACTGGCCAACCGCGTCGCAGCCGCCCTGAAACAGATGCGGCCCGGCGGCAGCCAGCTGAGAATCCTGCTGCATCCGGAACAGCTGGGCGACCTGCGAATTGAGCTGCAGCAGAAGGGCGGAGAACTGACGGCCCGTCTTGAGGTACAGACGGCCGAGGCCCAGCAGCTGCTGACGGAGCAGCTGTCTCAGCTGCGGGACTCTCTCTCCCGCCGGGGCATGAAAATCGACAGCATCCAGATTGAACTGGGCCCCAGAAAAACCGGCGATCTGCCGGAACAGCAGCGGCAGCAGGGCAGTCACCAGCAGCACGAAGGTGGCCGTCAGGGCGAACAGCAGCAGCAGGGTTCCGCGAGGGATCAGTCCGGGCGGAACAGCAGGCAGCACGCGAGCGAAACGGATTCACCCGATCAGACCGATCGGGCAGCAGCCTGAGTTTCAGGCAGACCTGATCACAAACAGCGGCCCGGGCTCACCGGCCCGTCATCGAACGCAGCGGTTGAGCAGACCGGCTGCAGGAGCAGGACATGGAAGTCAACGGGACATCTGGCTCGTCGTCGGTGGATTTTGTCGCGCGGGATCAGATCGGCGTTGCCGGCATGACCTCCGACGACTTCCTGAAGCTGCTGATTACCGAGCTGCAGAACCAGGATCCCTCAGAGCCCATGGGGAACGAGCAGATTCTCAGTCAGCTGTCGATGATGCGGAACCTCGAATCGGACCTCGAACTGGGCGACGCACTGAAAGCGATTACCGTCAACCAGCAGCTCACGACGGCGGCGGCCTATATCGGCCGCAATGTCACCGGCACCGACGCTGGCGGAAACGAAATCAGCGGACACGTGCAGCGGGCCTACATGCGGGAAGGCACCGCCTACCTGGAAGTGGACGGGATTCAGCTCAACCTGTCCGATGTCTCCAGCATTTCTGAAGCCTGACGCTCCGCGCTGAGCTCCCGTCCCGCCGCCGCGCAAGCGGCTCCCGTCACAGTGAGGCGGTCGACCAGTTCCCGTCGGCCGCCCCACAGCCCGCGCGCCATCGCATCGGCCCCGCTGCCGCCGATTGACCGGGCCGATCCTCCAGCCGGCTTCCGTCTGAACATTCTCAGACGATGCGAGCCGCCCGACTCCGCGATCCGTCGGCCCGGGGTACAGCAATGCCGTCCGCACTTGGCCGCTGGCATCAGCTCAAGTCGTGCTGACGAGTCACCACCATTTCGGGTGAACGGCGGTCCCTGGAAACGGTTAACCGCTGTAACCGTTACAGTCAGCGGGAGCCCCCCAGTACCGGCCCGCTCCCTGATCGGCTTGTTTCACCTGCCGACCCGGCAGGTCAGCCGGATCGCGAGGACTATGAGCCAGGCGGATCCGCAGATTCGGACGATATTGACCGATGCCTCCGGGCAGAGGACGTGTCGAGCCAGGGCGGTGCGAGGCAGTACCCCCGCCAAAGCCGCCCGCCCGTCCGGAATGCTGCAGCTTTCTGAAACACTCACGATCGAGGTTCACCGATGGGTCTGACTTCCGCGCTGAACACGTCACTCAACGGACTGGTGCTCAATGAAACGAGCATCGATGTGCTGGGTAACAACATTGCCAACGCGGGCACCAACGGATTCAAAGCCTCATCAGTCCAGTTCACGACACAGCTGTCGCGAACCCTGAGTGTTGGTTCGCGTCCGACAACCAACAACGGCGGTACGAATCCCCGGCAGATCGGTCTGGGTGCCACCACCGCGGCCATTCGGAAAGACTTCACTCAGGGCAGCGTGACCAACAGCACCAGCCCTTCGGACCTGGCCATTCAGGGTGATGGCTTCTTCGTGCTGGATGATGCCGACGGCAACGTCTACTCCCGAAACGGTAACTTCACCCTGAACTCGGCGAATGTTCTGGTGACTGCGTCCGGTGCACGGGTCCAGGGCTATGGCGTGGATGCGGATTTCAATCTGATCACCACCCAGCTGGCCGATGTGACGATTCCCCTGGGCAACCTGAACGTGGCTCAGCAGACCGCGAACATCACGATGAGTGGTGCGCTGCTTCCCACGGGCGAACTGGCCACTCAGGGTTCCCGCTTTCTGAGCGAACAGCTGGTCGATACGGGCACAACAATCGCAGCCACGGCCGGTGCTTCACTGACCGACCTTGAAACCGCCGCGAACCCGGGCGTTCCCCTGTTTCAGGCCGGCGATGTGCTGACGTTCTCCCCCCGGAAGACCGACCGCAGCCTCGAACCGCAGACGTTGACCGTCACGGGACCGACGGGAACCTATCCGTATACCGGAGTCGGCGAAGATCCCGGTACCACGCTGCAGGACCTGATGACCATGATGGACAACACCCTCGGTTTTCAGTCCGGCACCGGTATCGATGATGATCCGAACAAGACCCCCGCGGCCGGCCAGCCCGGTGTCGACGTGGTTGCCGGTCAGATCCAGTTTGTCGGCAACCAGGGCACGGTGAACCAGTTCGATGTGTCGATCGGCGATCTGACCCGGACCCCGACAGGCAGCACCTCTCCGACCTCCGTACCCATCGATGTGCTGAAAACGCACGAAGCCGACGGCGAAAGTGTCGTCACCGACTTCGTCGTGTTCGACTCGCTGGGTGAAGCGGTCACGTTGAAGATGACTGCGGTCCTGGACGAGAAAACTCCCAGTTCGACCACCTTCCGCTGGTTTGTGGAAAGTGCGGACGACAGCGATGTCGACGTCTCCATCGCTAACGGCGCAATCACATTTGACGGTCTCGGCAATGTGATTTCCGGTGGGTCTGCCACCTTCTCCATCGACCGGGACGATTCCGCGGCAATCAGCCCGATGCAGATCACCGCGGACCTCAGTGGCATCTCGGGTATTTCCTCTTCTTCATCGGGCAGTACTCTTTCACTGGCTACTCAGGATGGTTCCGACCCCGGTACGCTGACCAGTTTCGTGATCGATGAAACCGGAGTGGTGAACGGCATTTTCGACAACGGTGTGATCCGGACGCTGGGACAGGTCGTCCTCGCCCGGTTTGCCAACACCCAGGGGCTCGTGGAATCGGGAGATGGAACCTACCAGGAAGGCGTGGGCTCCGGTTCGCCATTCCTGACAACCCCGGGAAACTTTGGTGCCGGTACTCTGCGGTCGGGTGCAATCGAGCTGTCGAACACGGATATCGGTCGAAACCTCGTCGATCTGATCGTGGCCTCCACCAACTACCGGGGCAACGCCCGGGTGATCAGCTCGGTGCAGCAGCTGGTGGACGAACTGCTGATCCTGGGCCGGTAATCCCGGCTCCATTCCGCCGACCGCAGCGGGGACCGGTGCGGCATCCGGCTGGCTGAACCACCAGCGACAATGACCAGATGACCGACCACGTCTGTCGGAGAACGAATTCCGTCGGCGGCATGACCTGCGGGGAGTGACAGGATGATCCGGCTCACCAGACTCAACGGAGACGAGTTCGTCGTCAACGCGGACCTGATTCGCTTTGTCGAGCGGCGGCCCGACACGTACATTACGCTCACAACCAGCGAACGGGTGATCGTGCGGGAGACGCTGGAAGAAGTCGTCCGCCGTTCGCTGGCGTGGGCCCGGGCCGTCCGCATGACGGCTTCTGTCGATGCTCCCTTCACCCGGGATAGCCCCTCCGCTGCCGAACCGGACTCCGCCCCCGACCGATTACCTGCCTGAGCGGTTCCCTGCCTGTCTGCCAGTATCAGCCAGATGCAAAGCCGGCGGCGCGATGGGACTGGCGGCCGGCCTGAGGCCACCTGACACCCCGGCAGCCAGACAGCAGCGGCAGACTGAGCGCATTGGCAGCCGCCGGCATAACTCCCCGGTTCGATGCTGTCACCCCATCCGGCATCTTCGGCCCTGTCCGGCCGGTATGGTCCGAACTTCCCGGCGGGATCTTCGCCAGTTTCCCGGAGTCTGACCGCACTGCCCCGGCGCGTATGCCAGACTTCCAGCAGTGCGTGGAAATCTCCGCAGCAACGCCTGTGGACGCCCTCCGCACGGCGGCGACCTCTCTTCGGCACGGATCGTTTCACCCCGTCAGACAGCGGAAACAGCCACTGCCTGCCAGTGCTGTTTTTCTCCGCAGGCCGGTCCGGCCGTCTGGTCGAAAGCACGATTCCCGGTGGACACAGCGCCCAGCCGCAGAGCCCTCAATCTGGATCCAGGCCCCTTCTGGCACCAGAGCGCACCCGGCAACGGACGGCCAGCTGGCCCTCGATCGATTTGGAAATACCAGCATGGATAAGGCAACAATTGGCGGACTCGTCATGGGGAGCGGCCTGCTGCTGCTCTCGATCATGATTGCGCCTGGTTCGTCCTTTGCATCGTTCATCGATTATCCCTCCGCTGCGGTGGTGATCGGCGGAGCGATTTCCGCCTGCGGCATTGCCTTTCCCATCGGTGCCCTGCTGCTGCTTCCCGGCGTGCTCAAGAAGCTGTTCATGCCGAAGCAGCAGGAGCTGCGACCGGTGATCACTCAGCTGGTCGAGTTTGCGGAAGTCGCGCGGCGGGATGGCATTCTGGCACTGGAAAACAAGGCCGACAGCATTGAAGATCCCTTCATTCTGATGGGAATTCAGATGGCTGTGGACGGCACCGATGCCGAGCTGATGGAGTCGATTCTGCGATCCGAAATCCAGGCAGTTGCCGCCCGTCACAAAACCGGCAAAGCGCTGCTGGAGACCATGGGCCGCTATGCTCCCGCGTTCGGGATGATCGGCACGCTGATGGGTCTGATTATCATGCTGGGCAACATGGATGACCCGGAAGCCATCGGCCCCGGAATGGCAGTGGCGCTGATCACAACACTGTACGGGGCGATTGTTTCCAATCTGTTCTGCCTGCCATTCGCCGACAAGCTGGCTTATTACAGCCGCAAGGAACTGGAAGCCCGCGAGGTGATTCTCCGTGGCCTGCTGGCCATTCAGGTAGGCGATAACCCGCGTGTGCTGGAGCAGAAGCTCAACACGTTCCTGCCGGCCAGCGAGCGTGCTCCAAGAGACTCCGCCGCCTGATCCACGGCTGGCGAATCGATCTGGCTCCACACCAGTTCTTTCCGACAGGGCAGGCCCCGCTTTCCGCTGCGCAGTCGCGTCGGCCTGCTGACAGCCTCCGGCGAACAGGCCGCTTCGTGCATTGCCGTCCTTCCTGAGCGGCGGTCAGCCGCCCTCATCCGCGGACATTCCCAGAACGCCATTTCCTCGCGCACTCCCGTCTGCCGGTCCAGAGAACTCGAGTTCCAGCGCTGTTTCTGCGAATTTCCAAATCGGAAAAAATCAGGCTTCTCCCTGTTTTCTGGTTGAAATCTCTGCCGAACCTCACAAAACTCAACGAACAGACAGTAATGGCGTTTCATACTCTTGTGACCCGTTCAGTGGTCAGGCCATCACACTGATCGACCTGCTGATGATCCGTCGGTTCTCTGGATCTGACAGTCCCTGCTTAATTCATCGCTGGTCCGTAGTTTCATCGACTGAATGATCGACTCTCCCGTCCCGCGAGTCTCCTGAGGACTTTGCCTGCGGCAGTCGACAGACATCTCCAATTTCGTTCAGTTCCGTCTTTCCTATCTACAGGAGTCGTCATGAAACGCGCTTGCACGCCTGCCGTTCCCCGGCGCCGGGGATTCACCCTCATCGAACTGCTGGTGGTGATTGCCATCATC
>JAGQPV010000658.1 GCA_020426545.1 Planctomycetaceae bacterium | reverse complement strand
ACGAACTTGATCCGCTCCAGGCCGTCGATATCGTGCAGGCGGTAGAGCAAATCGCTCAGGACGGTTTTAATCTCCCCTTCGCGGTAACGGTAACTGTTGACCGTCTGCCCGAGGAGGATGATCTCCTTGCACCCTTCGGCCGCCAACTGCTCCGCCTCGGCGATGATTTCCTGCGGCGGCCGGCTCTGCTCGGGGCCTCGCACGCTGGGGACGATGCAGTAGGTGCAGAACTTGTCGCAGCCGATCATGATCCGCACATAAGCCTGCCACGGCGATGTCCGCATTTCCGGTTCGCGAAGCGGGTCGTAGCTCTCGAAGCTGCCGGCCACTTCCGTGCGGCTGCCCGCTTTGCGGCTGAGACTGACAGCCACCGCCTGGCTCCGCTCCTGCCGGGCCTCGTCAATCATCCGGGGCACTTCGGAAAGCTGCCCGGTGCCGACAACCAGATCGACATGCGGTGCCCGGCGGAAAATCAGCTCCTGATCTTTCTGAGCCATGCAGCCCAGAACGCCGATGACGGTATCCGGCCGCTGGTTTTTGCGGTACTTGAGCCGGCCAAGCTGGCTGTAAACCTTGTGCTCGGCATGCTCCCGCACGCTGCAGGTATTGAACAACAGAGTATCGGCCGCCTCTTCGTCGCGGGTCAGTTCGTAACCCTGGCGGCGGAGCGCACCAATCACCAGTTCGCTGTCCAGCACGTTCATCTGGCAGCCGACAGTCTCGATATACACCAGCCCGTTATGCCCCTGCAGCGGGGCCGGTCGAGTATCCGGTTGAGTCGAGGTAGATGGCTCCGTCGCCATGAAACATTCCTGCAGGGCCAGGCGGGTGAACGCGACAGTATTCGAAAGTCTGAACGGGAACCGCCATTGCTCCGGGCTGCCACTGGCTTTTTCAATCCAGCTGGCTTCTCAAACCAACAGAGACAGTTGCAAGGGAGCGGGGGTTCGATCGGATGGTTCTCGGCGGGCAGCCGGTCATCCTGCCGCTGCCGTTCCTCTTGAAACCAGCCGACAGGCGGCTCGCTCTGCAGCGGGCTGCTGGCAGCTGCGCAGTCCTGCCGCAGCAGGCCGAGAGACCGATCCCGGTAGGATAACAGGCAGGAACATCTCCGCACAGGCTGAGAGGGCCTCACAGCCGGAATCCTGACCTGCGAGAACATCGCGGGGGCACGGATTGCCCCGTGCAGCCAGCCCCCGGGATCAGCGAGCCGCAGGCGGATGGCGCACAATCAGACCGGGCGGAAACACGCACGGCTTCCGTGGGTGCTGACCCGGCGATGGCTCAGGCAGCGACGCCAGGCTTTTTCACCGGAGCAGTCATGCGGGCAGTCCGTTTCTGTTCGGCTTTGAGCTGCTGGTTATGCAGGTGATCTTCCAGCATCAGCTGCCGAAATGCCACCTGCCGCTGATGGGTCATCAGCGAAACCAGCGACTTCAGCGCGAGAAAGGAGGCTGCCGAATACAACAGCAGGTGCCAGACGTCCATGTCGTCCGTCCTTTCGATGATTCAGAAAGTTCTGAAGTGCGGCGTCAGCATGCATTCACGGAGAATACCATGAGAGCCGGCCTCGATTTCCTTCTGCCTGAAAGTGGTCTTATTCGACAGGAAGACAGAGGGGATGCCTGAATTGCCGGCAGGTTCACCGGCCACCGTGTCAGCTGGTCACCCGGGACTTCCCATGGAAACCTGGCTGCTCACAGACGTTGACTGTACGTGCCATCCACGGATTTGATCAAGACCAGCTTGCGACCGCTCAGGGAGATTCTTCCGTCGCTTCACCGTCTGCGGGCGGTTCTCCACCTTCTGGAGCAAACTCCGGCAGAATCGGACGGCGTTCCGGATGCATGTGATAAATCGGGAAGGACAGGTTCTGGTCGCG
The DNA here is from genome assembly GCA_020426545.1 of Planctomycetaceae bacterium. GTDB lineage: Bacteria > Planctomycetota > Planctomycetia > Planctomycetales > Planctomycetaceae > JAGQPV01. The sequence goes on along the minus strand of JAGQPV010000658.1, from coordinate 1,546 downwards.
AATGCAGACGATCAGCCCGGTGGGTGTTCCCAGATACAGCCGGTCGGTGCGATCGTTCTGAAACCGGACCGAAAATTCCCGCAGGGCCAGCCCGCCCAGCGGCACGCCGGTAGCCCGGGACAGAATCTGAACCGTCCCCAGTTCGTCTGAGGCAAACAGCAGCCGGCGATTGGCAGCCAGAAACGTCGTAACTTCAGGACGCCACCATACGGGTTCGCCGGTGGTGGTCGTCAGGCAGTGCATGCCCCCCGTGAAAGGCGTCAGATAGATATTCTCTCCGATGATGCGGGGCTGCTGACGCACCGGAAGACCGGCGGTGAAATCCCAGCGGACCTGGCCACCCACCTTGTTGATGCAGTAGAAGTTGAAGTCTTCCGATGCGAGGAACAGGGCCGTTTCCGATTCGGCCAGCGGGGCGGAGACAGGAGCATCCGTCTCCACCTGGAACTGAAGTTCACGCTCTTCGGCAGTTACGGAGTACAGCGAGCCATCCCGGCTGGCGAAGTTCACAGAACTGCCGGTGGAAATCGGCGGAGTGGTGATCTCACCGGCCGTGCGGTACCGCCAGGCGATCGTCTGGTAGGACCACTGAGGCAGCAGAGCTTTCTCAAACAGATCGCGAATCTTCCGCAGGTCGAAGGCGTAAACGGTGCCATCCAGAGTGCCGACATACAGCCGCTGATCATCCACAGCCGGGCTGGCGGAGGGCTGACCGGGCAGTTTCACATGCCACAGAATATCGCCGTTGAACCGGTTGAGAGCGTAAACCTGAGTGCCATAAGCCGCCAGCACCAGATCTCTGTTGGAGAATACGGGATAACCGGGCTGATCCAGCCGGCCGATCTGGCGGGACCACAGCCGCTTGCCCGTTTCCGCATCGAAGGCACTGAGCACTCCCGAAGTCGCCTGAGCATACAGCAGCTGCTCATCAGCGACGATGTACTGCAGTTTGTCCCGCCTGGGGTTCAATGTCGCCTGATTCCACCAGGCACGCTCCAGGCCGTATTTCGCCAGGGTATTCCGGCTGGGCAGCCTCGAACTACCCGACTGCTGCGCCACCGCCGGATGAGCGGCTGCGCTGGCCAGCAGAGTGATGGTAGCGATCAGTGCGGTGCGAAAGCCGGTGCGTGGCTGCATGATGATCTTCTCTCGTGCCTGGACAGGCGTAATTCTGCAGGTGACTCGCGATTCACCCGCGCGGTCTGCCTTCCTGCGGCAGCTCTCCCGGTGCAGCCGGAATGAAACCTGACAGCCAGACTGCAATCCGGTACGGGGAGAGGCCGCCCGCTTCCTGTTGATTCTAGCCGGTTCCGCCAGCGAAGAGCCAGAGGCTGTCTGTCGGAATGCACGCATCCATGGCACCTTCCCCCGGCGACGCTGCACAATCGCCAGCATCAAATCAGACTTCCCGAAGCGTTCAGTTCTTACGTCCAGTCATACGGGTTATTCCGCTGGCAGCGGCCGGCAGCCGGAGCCATCCTCACTGTTCCGGCCGGGCAGATGACGGGAATCTCCGGCTCCCCCCGGAAACCCGCCTTCCGCACAG
>JAGQPV010000657.1 GCA_020426545.1 Planctomycetaceae bacterium | reverse complement strand
CATCCCTCCGGGCTTCGATTCGCAAATCGCTGAAGGACACCATGAGCAGCATGGTGCCCGTCACCGAGGAAGACGTAGAGGACGTCTACGCTTATCTCGCTTCGCTGGAAGTTCCCGCAGCTCCGCAGCCCCCGGCCGGTTCTCCGGAAGCCCTGAGCCTGGAACGGGGACAGCAGCTGTTCGCGGGGAAAGCCGGCTGCGTGACCTGTCACCAGGGAGAACGTCTGACGGCCGATCTGCAGGTGAAAACCGGACTGGAATCGAGCCGCGACTTCTATGAAGGCTATAACCCGCCATCTCTTCGCGGTCTGCGAAATCGCCGCCGCTTCCTGCACGATGGCCGCGGGCACTCTCTGGAGGAAGTACTGACGGTCTATCATCAGCCGCAGCAGCTGGCCGGTGAGGAACTGACGGCCGAAGAACTGGCCGACCTGATCCGGTATCTGAAATCGCTGTAGCAGCTCAGTCGAACTTCAATCCTCCACGGCAGCCGGGGACGTTGCCCCGCCAGCCTGTTTCTCCACCTGAAAACTTCAGAACGGAACCCCGTATGAATCGTCCTGTTCTCCCTCGCCTGCTGCACCCTGCAGTCTGTCTGCTGGTTCTGGCTGCTCTGATGACCTGTCAGCCAGCCTCTGCCGCAGAGAAATCCGAAGCGAAAGCGGAAGGAGCAAAGAAACCGGCCACGCTGACAGAAGCCGCTCAGGTCAAACTGCCGCTGCGGCCCCGTGTGCCGGGTACTTTCGCCGTGCAGCTGCGCGGCCGCGAGAAAACAGACGAGGGCACCTGGCAGGAGAAGCCCCGCGTCGAAAACTGGAACGTCTCGGAAACGGCCATCATCATCTGCGACATGTGGAACGACCATTACTGCCAGCTGGCTGCGCAGCGGGTGGATGCGATGGCTCCCCGCATGAACCGCGTGCTGACAGCCGCCCGCGCCCATGGCGCGCTGATTGTGCATGCTCCCAGCGGCTGCATGGAACGGTATCAGCTCACCCCGTACCGCCTGCGGGCCCAGAACGCCCCGCATGTGAAACCACCGGTGGAGATTGCCGGCTGGTGCTATCTCGATCCCGAAACCGAAGCCGAGATGCCCGTCGATGTTTCCAACCAGCCCTGCGACGACCCGGTTGTGGGCGAAGCTGTGCGGCGGTTCAACCGCCAGCACGATGCCATCAAGCTGATCGGCTACGATGCCGTTTCCGACAGCGGCCAGGAAATCTACAACCTGTTCGTGCAGGAAAAAATCCGCAACGTGGTGCTGATGGGCGTGCACACCAACATGTGCGTGCTGGGCCGGCCGTTCGGGATCCGACAGATGACCCGCCTCGGCTTCAACGTGGCCCTCGCCCGCGACCTGACGGACTGCATGTACGATCCCCGGGAGAAGCCGTACGTCAGCCACACCCGCGGGACGGAACTGGTGATCGAGCACATCGAAAAATACTGGTGCCCGTCGTTCACCGGCAAAGATCTGACCGTGGTCGTTCCCGGCTCGAACGATCCGCAGCCTGAAGGCGAACGGGCCGCCGCCACTCGCTGAAACCGTGTTATTGACGCGGAATATGCCCGCAACAGGTGGAAAGCGGCCAGCTCCGGCAGAACAGGTTTCCGCCGGGGCCGGCACCGCAGGTTCCAACTGCCCTGCATTAAACACGTCCCGGGTGGCACTGGTGGCTTGCCCACCAGTGTCTTCTCTACACTTCGCCACGTCTGTTGTACTGGCCGGCCGACTCGGCCAGTACGCCGCCGGAATCACTCCACTGCAGTAACCGGTTCTCCGGCGGCATCCCGCGGTTCTTCGATGGTGACCTTCTTTCCCAGTGACTTCACCAGCTGCGGCAGGTCGTACACCTTAAGCGCGCCGTGCACCATGTTGGGCAGCTGGTGCTTCGTCACCGGCGTCTCGATGATGCTGGTCCAGGAGACGAGCGGACGGACGAGTTTCGCGGAGCCGATCAGTTCCGGCTCCAGAAACGCAGCGTGCAGGGCCGGCGTGCAGAGATGATCGGTCGCCACGACTCGCACTCCGCTGCGCTGTGACTTCGTGTGCTGCCGCAGCCATGCAGCCGCTGTCAGAATATCGCCGGTCCGCTCGCCCACCATACTGTGGCCCAGCAGATAGGCCAGCATCTGCTGCTTCGTGCCTCCGCCGAACTGACCGCTGTTCCACGGCTTGCCCTCGGGAGCGGTTTCGCCCACACCCCGCACATCCAGCGCCAGCACAGTATGGCCCTGTTCGACCAGCTGCCGAACGGCACCGTTTTCTCCCACAGTTGAGGCGGCTCCGTCGGCGGCAAGGTACAGCACGGGACCGGCATTCGCCTTCTTCTGCTCGCCGGGCTCCACCAGCAGCCCCGGCAGCACAATTCCCTCTGCGGGCCGCAGCACGATTTTCGTCAGCCGCAGGCCATCGTGCTCCGCCTCGTCAGTCGTCTCCACCTTCGGTTCGGGCAGCTCATCTGCCGTCCTGGTTCCGATCACATTGCGAATGCGGATCCGCAGTTCCGCGGTCGGCCCTTCGGCCCACAGTTTTTCCCGCTGGCTGGCCAGTTCCCGGTTGTACCCCGCGTTGATGTCGAAGACCGAGCGTTCTCCCGCCAGCAGCACCACCTGGCCGAGCGGAGTACACCAGGCTTCCTGATCGGTGAGAACTTCCATTTCCGGCTCGCGAATCACGCGGTCCTCGCCCCGCAGCCACCGCACCATCCACTGCACGGCGGCTTCCCGCAGCGGTTTCTTGAATCCGTGGGTATCGTCATTCTCCACCAGGTTGACCTGTGCGGGATATCCCATGCGGGAATACAGCCGCTTGGCATAACGGAACGTGTTCCACGCACCGCCAATGTCGAAGTAATCCTGCGTGGCACAGCAGATTAATGTCGGCTGCGGAGCACGCATCAGCAGGTAATCGGCGTGGTCCATCCCGAAGGCCAGCTGGCCGAAGATATTCTGCTCGGCATCCTGCGGACCGATGGTTTCCATCAACCGCTGCAGGCTGGTGATGTAGCAGGAAGGGGCCGCACAGCGGATCCGCTGATCAATGGCCATCAGATAGGCCGTCTGCGTCCCGCCGCCGCTGTTGCCCGTACAGCCGATCCGTTTCGGATCGACGTCGTCGCGGGACTGCAGATAGTCGATAGCCCGCATGCCATCACGAATTTCAAACCGGGCAGTATTCCTTCCCAGCAGCGTACTGCCCAGCCCGATCAGCGAATGGCCGGTGGTCGAACCGGCAATCGTCGGTTTGCCATCGGGCTGTGCCAGCTGATACCGCTCGCCCTGACAAACCGGGTCGATAATCAGAGCGAGTACGCCGTTCAGCGCCAGCAGCCCGCAGGCACGCTGGTAACCATCGTAAGCTTTGCCGTTGGACGAATGCCCGCACACCACCAGCACGGCCGGCCAGGGTTTGGGGTATTTCGACTCAT
>JAGQPV010000656.1 GCA_020426545.1 Planctomycetaceae bacterium | reverse complement strand
TTTGTCTCAGGGCTCGCCCATCATTTTCGAGCCTGATCATCCTCAATCGCTGACGTCAAAATCACCGGCACACAAGGCGGCGAGATCCTGGAAGTATTCAGGATACGTCTTGGCTGTGCAGCCGGGATCGAGGATTTTGATGCCAGGCACTCTGAGCCCCAGCAGCGAAAAACTCATGGCCATTCGATGGTCATCGTACGTTTGTATTTCAGCAGGCCGCGGACAACCCGGATAAATCCGCAAACCGTCGGCCAGCTCTTCAGCCTGAACGCCCGTGCGTTTCAGCTCGGTCACCACGGCAGTGATGCGGTCCGTTTCCTTATGCCGCATATGTCCGACATTGCGGATTGTTGTGGGGGAGTCAGCGAAAACGGCGACGGCTGATAAAGTCTGAGCTGTGTCGCTGATGGCGTTCATATCAATGTCGATGCCCCGCAGCGGTTCGTTGCGGGCGGCCGGCCCGGTGAGGGTGACGGAGTTTTCCGTCCAGACGACCTGGCAGCCCATCTGCTCCAGGGCGGTGGCGAATTCCACGTCTCCCTGCAGGGCAGTGCGGGACAGCCCCGGAATGGTGATCGTACCGCCGGTGATGGCGGCAGCGGCCAGGAAGTAGCTGGCAGCGGAGGCATCCGGTTCAATGTCGTACCGGCAGCCCGGCCACACCGAAGGTTCAAAAGCGAACCGCTGGAGATTCCCCGCGTCGCAGGGGATGCCGAACGACCGCATGACGGACAATGTCATTTCGACATACGGCTTTGAAACCAGCTCTCCCGCCACATCCAGCACCACCGGCCCGGCAGCGGCCGGTGCAGTCATCAGGAGGGCGCTTAAGTACTGACTGCTGATCGAGCCTTCCACTTCGGCCCGGCCACCTGGCAGCCCCGCGGCCTGCACCACCACGGGCGGGCAGCCGTTGTTCAGTTCGCAGCGAACATTCGCGCCCAGTGCGTTGAGGGCCACCACCAGATCTTCAATCGGCCGCTCCCGCATCCGTTCGATGCCATCCAGCCGCAGGGTCCCACTGCCCAGTGTACACAGAGCCGTCAGGAAACGAATGCTGGTGCCGCTGTTCTGCAGCCACAGTTCAGCATTCCCGGGAGGCAGCTGACCCGCGCAACCAGTGACCGTGATTTCACTGGCTTCCCGCCGGTGATCAACGGCAATGCCCAGCCGGGTCAGGCTGTCGACCATGACGCGGGTGTCGTCGCTGTCGAGAGCACCGGTCAGTTCGGAGGTTCCCCGGGCCAGGGCCGCCAGAATCAGAGCCCGGTTGGTAATGCTCTTCGATCCCGGCGGACGCACGGTGCCCGAAACCGGCTGTGCCACCGGCCGCATAGTGTACGCTTCACTCATGTTTCATGTGCCTGCTCTGTGTCTGCCGGTGCTGCCTCGCCAGCCATCCCATTTTCTGCATCTTTGCCCGTCTTGATCCGAATAGGCGCATTCCACTAGATTCCGCCCCATTCCCGGGTCTGTTCACCGTCTCGACAGATGAACAGAAATCTGCAATTCGTCTTTCTGAGGGACTGTCCGGAAACCTTGTGTCACCCCAGTTGCATCTGGCACCCCTGAAATACAGGCACAAGCCGTGGTATGGGGCCAGGGATTTCCGGACGGGCACTGAGAGATTCGGAACTCGACCGGTGTCTGTCGGGCCAGCACCACTGGCCGAGCCGTGAAACTGGGTTTTTACCCGGCGACTGATCTCTCGCCGCCCGTCATACCCGATGGGGCACGTGGCTTCCAGTCGGCAGGCGTGGACGGGTGATTTCCTGGTTTTCCGGCGGCGCCATTCTGGTGAGTCTGGCTGGACGGCCCGTCTGAGGGCCGTCGGCCACAGCGGAGTGAAACATGCGGCAGCACATTCCCGGTGAAACATCAGGTCTGGCGACTGGCCGGCAGCGACAGAACGACCAGGTGACCCGCAGAGATCTGTTCCGCAGGGTTCCGGCGGTCCTCGCCCCCGCGGTGGTGGCTTCCGCCGTTTCTGCACCGGCCTGCATTCGTGCGGCCGAACAATTTGCAGAGAACAGTTCCGGCCCGGTCCTGGGAATTCCTCCAGCAGATGACGACTGGTCGGCCACGGCGCTGAAAAACTATCAGCTGGGCATGATTCAGCACTTCGGCGGACTGGTGCGGAACATTCCCCTGGAGACGAAAGCGCAGCACCTCGAGTGGGTGCTGGCCCGCTATCTGCTGGCTCCCTACAACCAGCTGCATCATTCGGTGAGTCTGCCCGAGCTGCCCGGTCAGCCGCCGGCCTTTCTGTTTGGAGACGATGTCGCCACCTGGCAGGGAGCCTGCGTGGCGGCCATGAGTTATCGCCTGGCCGTCACCCGCGACCCTGGCACCCGGGAACTTTTGTGCCGGCTGCTGGACGGGCTGCACCTGATGATTGAGGCCACGGGTTCCCGCGGGCTGATTGCCCGCTGTCTGCTGGAACGGGATGCGCCGGAAGGGAAATGCACGGTTCGTTATCAGGCGGACGACGGGCGGGTGTTTTACCTGCGGAGTGAAGCCGCCAAAGGGACTTTTAATCAGGTCGCGGGCGGGCTGGCCATCTGCCTGCTGGTGGCTGGCGACCAGCTGCCGGAACCCGTGCGGAATCAGGCCCGTGACGACCTGAGCCAGATGGCTCACCACCTGGTGTATCACGATTATCGGCTGACCGAAGCTGACGGGAAACATACCGAGTATGGCAACATGATTCCGCGGATTGGCCCGCAGAGCGTGCCATTCAACGCGCAGGTGGCTTACACTGTGGTGGCGGCCGGGCACACCTTTCCGTCCGACGATCCCGTGGTGGCCAAACGAGTCCGCAGGGGATTCGAAGAACTGCGGGAGAAACATCATGTGTATTATGAAGCTCCGGTGGCGACGTTAATCCGTCCGCAGGAGATTGGTGGCAGCCCGCTGCTGAAAGGGATGAACGACCGCAACCACGTGCTGAATGCGGCGTACGTCAGCCTGATGCTGGAACTGGTCGCGTCCCGTCAGGCTGGCCGCGAGCCCGACCGTCGCTTTCTGTATGAAATGGGCCAGACGATGGTCCACACGATCAACCGGATTCAGTACGAGCGGAATGCCCTGTGCAATCTGATGTGGGCTGCCATGATTTCCGATCCGGATGCCGGCCCGGCCCTGCTGCCCCGGCCGGGCGTGCAGACACAGCAGCAGCTGCGATTCCTGGTGGAAACCGCGATTGAGCAGCTGCGCCGCTGCCCGGTCGACCGTTTCAACCGGCCGGGCGATAAGATTGAAACCCGCACACCGCAGTGGGTGGATGCCCAGCGGCCGTTTGAGGTGTATTACTGGAAGGCCGGCGCGTTCAACCGGTTTGAGGAAACCGGCCCCAGCACAAACGTGCTGAATATCGCGACCGATTTTCTGCATGCCTACTGGCTGATGCGGTACTTCCGGATTGAAGAGCGGATTACCGCCTGACCTGATTTCCC
>JAGQPV010000655.1 GCA_020426545.1 Planctomycetaceae bacterium | reverse complement strand
CTCCAGTCGATCGACTGCCGGGCCTCCGAGCCACTGAGGCAGCGGGTCGCAATCATGGCTCCCGCAGTCAACAGGGCCGCCTTCAGCATGCTCAACAGGCCGGTGGCTACGGCGATCACCATTCCCGCCAGCAGCAGCCGGGCAATCCAGGCTTTCTCATGCCGCAGCGCCGTCGAACCTTCCACCGTGCTGACCAGGAAAAAGTCCCGCGAGTTCCGCTGCAGCTGCACAAAGCTGGGGTGCGCCTCCAGCAGCAGCGTATCGCCCGGAATCAGCTCGATATCGCCGATTTTCTGACGGATGCGCTGTCCGTTGCGGGCCACAGCCACCACGGCCGCATTGTAATTCGCCCGGAACCGGGCTTCGCGAATCGTCGTGCGGATGTACGGGCAACTGTTCGACACCACCGCTTCCACCAGCACCCGGTTCGTATGGGCGCCGGTCAGTTTGAACACCTGATCGGTCGCCGGGTTGAGGCCCGGCAGTTTCCGCAGATCGACCACCGACTCCACCACACCCACAAACACCAGCCGGTCTTTGCCCTGCAGCCGCTCGGTCGAAGCCACCGCCGGCAGAATCTGACCACCGCGCTCGATTTCCGCCAGATACACCCCCGGCAGATGCCGCAGGCCAGCCTCTTCAATCGTGCGGCCCACCAGCGGGCTGGCCGGGTCGACAATCATTTCCGCCGTGTATTCCCGCGGATCATCGAACGAAGAGGCCACCGGCAGCCTGTCCGGCAGCAGTTTGCGGGTAAATAGCAGCAGCCACGCCAGGCCGATCAGCGTAGCCGGCAGGCCCACCCAGGCAATCTCAAACATCCGCAGACCATACCCGCGTTCCTCAATCAGCAGACCATTCACCACCAGGGTTGTACTGGTCCCCACCAGCGTACACAGCCCGCCCAGAATGGTGGCATAGCTTAACGGCAGCAGCAGCTGCGACACCGGCAACCGTTGCTTGCGGCTCCAGTCGGTGATGACAGGCAGCAGCATGGCTACCACGGGCGTATTATTCAGGAACGCACTCGCAATGGCGGAGGGCAGCACGATCCGCCGCTGCGCCGCATTGAGAGATTTCGGCTGCCCCAGTAATCGCTGCCCGATGAACGTAATGCTCCCCGTCTGATGCAGGCCCTCCGCGATCACAAACAGCACGGCCACCGTCACCAGGCCTTCGTTCCCGAAGCCGGCCAGCGCCTCCCCGGGGGAAACAATCCCAGCCACCAGCAGGATCGTCAGCCCGCCCAGCAGCACAAGGTCCGGCCCGGCACGCAGGACGACCAGTGCAAAGACCGCAGCGGCAATCACGCCGAGTGTCAGTGCGATCTGCATGGTGTGCCGTGCCTTATTTCAATATCAGTTTAACTGTTGCGAAGAGAAACACCGGGGATCGGCAGGTACCGGTCCCCCACTCATTCATCCCGTCCGGCCGGCTGTGCCGGCCAGCTTCAACTGGCCCGGGCGTGGCCTCTTCTTCTTCGTAGGTCAGGCTGTGCCTGACGTCTTTCCTCAATGCAGAAATCGCTCGGATCACCAGGTCCGTTTTTTGCCCCGGTATCAATTCAGCTTGAGCAGCCCAGGCTATTGCCTGACTTCTTTCTGTCCTCTTTCCTGTCCTCAGCCGATACCGGCCGCACGCACGGCGGCAATCACTTCCTCGTGCAGTGGTCCGCAGGTCACCACCACACCCCGGTTGGCCGACAGATTCGGACCCCGGGAAAAATCCAGCGGCTTGCCGGTCACATCGGTCACGGTCCCGCCCGCCTCTTCCACCACCAGCACTCCACCGGCATGGTCCCAGATGTTCTCTTCGTAATCGGGCCGGGTGGGAAGCCGCAGGTAAATCTCGGCCCGGCCGGAAGCCAGTGCCGCGTACTTGGCCTGGCTGTCCATTCGCACGGGATCCCGGCTGATGCCCAGTTTCTCCGCTACATCGGCCGAAACATCGTGCCGGCTGTGAGACGACTCATAGGATTCACACAGCCGGGCCTCGGCTGCTGTGGAAACCTCACTGGTATGAATCCGTGTGCCCGCACTGTCTGAGGAATCCGTATTCAGCGGCAGCATGAAGGCCCCCCGACCCCGCACCGCATGAAACAGCAGTCCCGCGCTGTCGTCGGCTTCCAGAGTCGAGGTATCCGCCCCGGCGGCAGCTTCCGTCATCGCCGGGCAACCCAGCACGCCCAGCTCGATGCGGCCATTCACAATCAGCGCCAGCGAAATGGCATACTGCCCGCCCCGCAGAAATCCCTTGGTCCCGTCAATCGGATCCACCGTCCAGAACCGCTCCGTGTACTCGCGGTACCCGCCCCGGTCGATCCAGTCGCAAATCGCTTCATCCGTCCCGTTGATGCCCGCGGCATTCACTTCCTGCCGCACCCGCAGCCGCTGTTCGGCGTGCTCCGGCTGGCGGAGATGGTCCGCTCCCTCTTCGCCCACCAGGGGGTCATCGGGAAAAGCGTCGGCCAGAGCGCGGGCAATCACCGCCTGGCTGGCATAGTCGGCCACGGTCACCGGGCTGCGGTCATCCTTCTGCATCGAACCGCCAGCCATCGAAGCCCGCACCGACCGGCAGACTTTCGCTGCCGTCCGAACCGCTGCCAGGGCCACTTCCAGTTCGGCTTCCAGGTAGTCACTCATATCCGTCACTCCATTCCCGGCTGTTCACGTGATTCATTCGGAGGGACAGGGTACAGGCCGGCTCCCCGGCGGCGGCCCGTCGGGCTGGGCCGGGCAGAGTCCGAAATCTGCTCGACCTGGAACTTCTCCAGGGCCTCTGGTTTGAATTCAAGGCCATGTCCAGGTGCATCGCCCAGCACCAGCCAGCCATCTTCCAGCCGCTGGTCGATGTCCAGCACCTGCTCCCAGCCCATGTTGGCCAGTTCCAGCATCTGATGATTCGGCAGCGCAGCTGCCAGGTGGGCCATCACATTGCCCGGGCCATTCATCATGGCCACGGGCCGCTCAAAAGCCGCCGCCACTTCGGCCACCTGCCGGGCTCCCGTGATGCCCGACGTATTCAGCCCCACCTGCACCACGTCTGCGGCATCGTGCTCCAGCAGCGGCAGAAAATCGCGGACGGATTTCAGATTCTCGCCCGTCGCCACCGCAGCCGTCACGGCCCGGGAAACCTGCTTCAGTCCCCGCCAGTCCCAGCGGCGGGCCGGCTCTTCCACCCACACCAGGTCGTAACGTCGCTCGAAAAACCGCAGCGCGGCAATCGCCTGCTTCGGCGACCAGTACTCGTTCGCGTCGATCATCAGTTCCGGGGCACCGCCGGCCGAACCCAGGGCGTCCCGCATCACGCCGATCCGCCGCATATCGGCCTGCCGGTCCAGGCCCACCTTCAGCTTGCCACGGGTGATGCCCTGCCTGGCGAACCCGGCATAGAAGGCGTGCATGTCTTCATCGCTCAGCGGCAGTTCGATCCCGCTGGCATACACCCGCACATTCCG
>JAGQPV010000654.1 GCA_020426545.1 Planctomycetaceae bacterium | reverse complement strand
CAAGCGGGACGGCAAGACCGGCGGCGTGATTGTGGCCGGCTGCCTGCCGGAGCGGCTGGGAGGCGATGCCCTGCTGGCCGAACTGCCGGAGATCGACCATGTGGTGGGTGTCTTCGGTCGGGATGAAATTGCGAAGGTGGCCGACAGGCTGGTGGGCCACGCGGCCGAGCAGCGGACTTTGTTCCGCCCGGCACCGGTGAAGGCACTGGATGACCGTTCGCGGCTGCGAATCACGCCGGAGCATTTTGCCTACCTCAAAATCTCCGAGGGCTGCGACCGCACCTGCACCTTCTGCTCCATTCCCTCCATGCGGGGAAAACACGTCACCAAACCGATCGAGCAGGTGATTGAAGAAGCCCGGGAACTGGCGGAGGACGGTGTTCGCGAGCTGATTCTGGTAGCCCAGGACACGACCTATTACGGGCTTGATCTGTATGGAGAAGTCCGTCTGACGGCCCTGCTGAAAGAACTGGAACAGGTGGACGGGCTGGACTGGATCCGGCTGATGTACCTGTACCCCATTCATTTCACCGACGATCTGATCGACCAGATTGCCGGTTCGCAGAAGATCATTCCCTACCTCGACATGCCGCTGCAGCACATCAATAACCAGGTCCTGAAGCGGATGCAGCGGCGGGTGAAGGCCGAGCAGACAATCGAGCTGGTGAACAAGCTGCGGGACCGGATTGACAATCTGGTCCTGCGAACCACCTTTATTGCCGGCTTCCCCGGGGAGACCGAGGAACAGTTTGCCGAGCTGAAGGATTTCGTGCAGCAGACCCGTTTCGAGCGGATGGGCGTGTTCCCGTGGTCGGAAGAACCGGGAACTCCCGCCATGAAACTCGACGGAAGGCTGCCGGAAGAAGTCCGCAATGCCCGGTGCGATGAGCTGATGGAACTGCAGCAGCCGCTGGCCTTTGAGTTTGGCGATTCTCTCGTGGGCTACGAGCTGGATGTGCTGATTGACGAAGAGGTGGAACCCGGTTTGTGGCAGGGCCGCATCTGGGCGGATGCCCCCGAAATCGACTGTTCGGTCTATGTGGCGGGGGAAGACCTGGGGCCGGGGCTGTTTGTTCCGGTTGAGATCACAGGCCGGCAGGATTACGATCTCGTGGGAGAGGCACTCGATCCGGAATCGTAGTGCCGGGTGAGGGCAGAACTGCAGAGCCAGTATTCGAGGCCGCACGAGACCCGTGGGGAAATCGTGCGGCCGGTTTCCCGTCCCACCCTCCTTTTCAGCTGTGATGCGGCTTAGTCCTCATTAGCGGGTTCCGTCTGAAACAGACAGCCAGCGGATGAGCGGGAGACAGGCATGGCGAGCACGACGGATTCGGCACGCCGTCCGGCAGAAGGACAGCCCGCCGGTGGCCCGGCACTGGCACCTCTGCACAGGGGGGCGCTGAACCTGCCCAACCTGATCACTTTGAGTCGCATTGGCCTGGCGATCCTGCTGTTCGTGCTGATCGACCTGAACGGGTTCTGGATCAGTGCGGCGGTGCTGTTCGTGGTGGCAGCCGCGACCGATGCTCTCGACGGGTACATTGCCCGCCGTTACGGCATGATCACCACGCTGGGGCGGATTCTCGATCCGTTCGCCGACAAGATTATCGTCGGTGGCGCGTTCATCTTCCTGCTGGACAAGAAGGTGAACCTCGCCAATGGCGATGCCGCCTGGTCGGGCGTGAACGCCTGGATGGTGATCGCGGTTATCGGGCGGGAGATGTTCGTCACCAGCCTGCGGGGTTTTCTGGAGAAGTACGGCTACGATTTCTCGGCCGACTGGGCCGGCAAGAGCAAGATGATCCTGCAGTGCATCGCCGTCACCGCCAGCCTGCTGTCGCTCAGCCCGGAGTTCCGCGAAGCCTTCCCGGCCTGCTCTGTGGTGCGGGATATCCTGCTCTGGACTGCTGTGGCCGTTACGCTCTACAGTGGGGCGAGTTACGTGTTTCGGGCGGCGTCGATGCTTCGTCCCCCCGCTGCCGGCCCGCGGTCCTGATCTCAGCCGGCCTGCAGATTGCACCATCAAGCTCCCGGGCGCCTGCTGGCAGCCCGCCGACCGCTGCTTTCCCGCACACAGAATGAGTCTGCTGTGTGGTGAATCCGCAGCCCGCCAGAACAGCGACAGGCGATTGCATGAGTGAATCGAATGCTCCGGCTTCCCCGGACGATGCGGCAGACAGCACAGTGACCGGGCCGGACGGAACGGCCCCGCAGCCGGAACGACGGATTCACTGGCGGAGCGGTCTGGGGCTGTTTCTGGCCGGCGCCGTGATCCAGACGATTGCCTGGTTCACCGCGCCGGATCGCACCTACCAGATCTTCTTCGTGTATTACATCTCGGGGACGGTCGCTTTCCTGCTGCTGCTGTGGTGGCTGTTCTTCTCGGGCCTTCGCTGGGGTACGCGGCTGAAATCTTTTGGCTGGCTGGTGACGGCAGTGGCGGTATTCATTGCCTGCTTCCGCTTTGAGGGTTACTGGGGCGACTTCATTCCGCGGTTTGCCCCCCGCTGGCAGCCCACGACGGAGGATCTGGCGGAACAGTTCTGGACTCAGTCTTCAGGGGCGGAAACCTCCGCCGCCGAACTGGCAGCAGCCCGGGCCGAAAAGCTCGACAACTCAGACGCAGTGGCCGCTGCTGCCGATTCTTCCGGAACATCGTCCCCGGCCGGGGACACTGCTCCCGCGGCCGAGGCCGAAGTCAGTATTCGCCTGCCCGTTTCGGACAGCGACTGGCCGAATTTTCGGGGACCGAACTGGAACAGCATCACTCCCGAGCCGGCGTTGCGGACGAACTGGGATACCCGTCCGCCCAAGGAACTGTGGCGGCACCCGATGGGGCCGGCGTGGTCGAGTTTTGCGGTGGTGGGCCGGCTGGCTTTCACCCAGGAGCAGCGGCGGGAACAGGAAGCAGTCGTCTGCTACGACCTGGAAACCGGCGATCAGCTGTGGGAACACGGGGACGAAGCCCGCTTTGAAAGTGCCATGGGGGGAGACGGTCCCCGGGCCACGCCCACAGTTTACGATTCGCGGCTGTACACGCTCGGGGCCACCGGCATCCTCAACTGTCTCGATCCGCTGACTGGCGAACAGATCTGGCAGCGGAACATCCTGAAGGATGCCTCGGCCAGCAATATCGAGTGGGGCATGTCGGGTTCACCGCTGGTGTACGACAACCTGGTGGTGGTCAACGCGGGCGGGAAGAAGAAGCATGGCGTGCTGGCTTATGATCGCCTGACTGGCGAAATCGTCTGGAGCGCCGGCAGTAAGCAGGCCAGCTATACCACGCCCAGTCTCGAGCAGATTGACGGCGAACGGCAGCTGCTGATTTTCGATGCCGCCGGCCTGGCCGGGCACGATCCCGAAAGTGGCAGAGAGCTGTGGCGGCATCCGTGGGAGAACCCGCCGAAGGTCAACGTGGCAATTCCGATCCAGCTGGCCGATGGCTCCGTGCTGATCA
>JAGQPV010000653.1 GCA_020426545.1 Planctomycetaceae bacterium | reverse complement strand
CCGCGAGCGCTCCAGAATGGCGGGGAGGACCTCGGCCAGCGGTGGATCAACCACGTTGCCCTGGCTGCGGTGTTCCATCGCCCAGTCGGCCAGCTGCTGGATTTTCTTCTCCGCAGCTGCGGGGTCTCCAAAGGTGATCGCCGAAAAGCTGACGCCGGTATCGGGCGTGTCGGCAAAGGCGAACCCGCCGAACACATTGACATGGGCGATTTCCGGGTCGTCCTGTTCGATCTGGCGGGCCATCGCCTCCAGAGTGCGCATCGGGTCGTCGGCGGTGCCGGTGCCGGTGGGCGGCCACATCAGCGGGGGCTGCACGAATACGCATTGCGGCGACCGGCCTGCGGTCAGAATGCGATCGAGCAGGCGGGCTCCGTCGGTCGAAGCGGCGTGCGAATCGGTGTGCGGGTTGTTGCGGTACACCACCAGGCCCTGCGTCAGCTGGAAGGTTTCGGCTGACATGTTGCCATGCAGGTCGAGCACTCCGCAGATCGGCACATCGGCCGCACCAGGCAGCTGGCGAATATGGCGGACGATGTGTCCTTCCACATCGCGGCAGCCGGCGGTCACCATCGCCCCGTGCAGAATCAGGCAGATGCCGTCGATGCGCTGTGGCTGCTCCTGGTGCCAGGTGGTGGTGAGGGCCTCGAGGAATACCTGCAGTACATCATCTTCCACGGTGGCGGAGGGAGTGGCCCGCATGTCGATGGAGGGGACGACGTGCCAGCTGCATTCCTCACCGACTTCCAGCGCGGCCGACAGCGGGGAACCATCGCCCAGGGCTTCCAGCAGTTCGCTTCCTCTGCGGATGGTGAAATCCGCGAGGGGTGTCGTGCCTTCGAGGAAGGTGTGTGTCTCGTGGAAAATGCCGGCCACCAGCACGCGACGGCTCATGGTGTGTGTCTCGGGAAAAAGGATTGGCGGGGGGTATGACAGTGCGGGTCAGGCTGTGCCTGGCCGAATCGATCTGAGTTAAAACGGGGGCTGGTGCTCATTCAGAGCTGGTGAAAGAAGACACTGCTGGGCCAGCCAGCAGTGGCACCCTGCCTGCGGTTGTCGAAGGTTGCGGTTTGCGGAAACCCTCCCTCGATCCCTCCCTGCCAGGGAGGGACGGAAGAGAAGGAAGACGGTCCTCCTGCAGCTGGAGGGTGGTCACATTCTGACCTGCAGGATTGAAGCCGCGGGCACTGGTCGGTTCAGCGGCGGGCCGGGCGGCGGCGCGATCCACGGGAAGTGGAACCCGTTGCCCGATCCAGCTTCTGGCTCAGCCGGTCGAACTTTTCCCGCAGTGCGGGGTCATCGCCCAGGCGGGGGTAGAGGACGCGCGTCAGCCGGATCAGTTTGCGGCATTCGTCATACTCTCGCAGGAGACAGGCGGCTGATGCAACCTCGTAGCGGGCCTGCAGCCATTCGATGCTGCCGGGCTGGTGCGTTGCCTCCAGCCTGCGCCACAGTTCGCGGGCGAGGCCGGCGGTCTGCGGCGTGCCGAAATCCGACAGCTGCCTGCCGGCGGTCTCCAGCAGTTCGCGGTTAGCTGGCTGCCGCTGAAGCAGGCTCTGGTACAGCTCGATCGCTCTGGCTGGCTGGTTGGTGGCGAGGCAGGCTTCGGCGAGGCAGCGGTCAAGCTGGTTCTGCTGGTCTGCCGAGAGCTGGTCCCGCTGTTCCTGCAGGCGACTGCCGGCCGCCAGCTGCAGATCTCCCAGAGCGCGGCTGGTTTCGGGGGGAACGGTTTCCGCCAGCCGGGAGAGACCATCCAGCACTTCGAGGACTTCGGCCGCGCTGCTTTCGCCGAGCAGATCAATCTGCTGGCGGGCGACCTCGGGCCGGCCCAGACCCGCGAGGCAGACAATCTGCATCTGCCGGGCCAGCCGCACCAGCGAAGGCCAGTTGCCTGATGTGGCGGGCTGGTTGGGGCGGGTGACCGACTCGGCGGTGTCGGGCCGGTTTGCGGGGGCGGACTGCACCACCCGGCCCACCAGCCGGCCGGCCAGTTCGTAATCGGGCTGTTGCTGCTGCAGGGCGATGCGGGCTGTTCGCAGGGCGAGTTCCGCCTGCAGCGGATTCCAGCGGGCGGGGGCAGCTGGCAGGCTGTCTGTGTATTCCCGCAGGCGGCTGGCTGCGGCCTGTTCCCAGCGAACGGTGCTCTGCCCGCGTTCCCGCAGGCGGTTGAGGATGGACTCGAAGCAGCGGGCGACCGCCGTGCGGGCTTCCGTGCTGCGGGGATGGTCGGCGGGAATCTGCAGGTACAGCTGAATGGCCTGGCTGACCTGCAGCCGCCGTTCGGCCAGCAGGCCCAGCATCCACAGGGCATCACTGCTGGAAGGGTGCCCGGCGAAGCGTTCGCGGTGTGACAGCAACGCCTGTGTGTAGGCTTCCCGGTTGGATTTCGTGCGGTGGGCGTCGTAGCTGCGCCCCAGCGACCAGGCATGCAGCAGGTGGGCGGTGGCGGCCTGATCGGCATCGGGCGACTGATCGGCCACTAGGAGGAAAAGCCGGGCGGCTTCATCCAGTTGGTCGGACTGCAGCAGGATGGAGGCGGCCGTGTACCGCAGTTCGGCTGCGAGGGCTTTGTTCTCGGCTTCGTCGGCCTCTTTCGCTGCGGTGGCATACAGCTTCAGGCTGGCATCGGTTTTGCCCTGCTGGTACAGGGCGGCTGCCTCGCGGATTAAAGGGGCTGCTTCGGAGCCGAACCGTTGCCGGTCTTCGATTTCCGTCAGCAGCTGGCCGGCCCGCCAGGCCCAGAACCCGCCGGTCTCCTGGCGAATACGGTCGATCTGCAGCTGCGCCATCTCGAACAGCTCTGTCGCCAGCTGCTCGTCTTTCTCCTTTTCCGTGGCGGCGATGTCCCGCATGGCGAGCGTTGCCCGGACCTGCAGAAACCCGAGTTCCCCGGTGAGAATTCCGCGCCGGCGGCGGTAGTCTGTCAGTCGTTCGGCTGCCAGGTGCGGCTGCCCGTTATCCAGCAGCCAGCGGACGCGGTGGACCGTGGTGGAATCGGCCAGAACAGGAGACAGCTGCTGCTTCTCGACGGAATTGAGCATGCGGTCGGCAGCCGGCAGGTCTCCCCGCAGCCGGGTGATTTCGGCCAGCTGCAGGCGGGCGAGGATCGTCAGTTCCTCGTCGTCGCGGCCACCGGCCAGCCGTCGCAGCCACTGGTCGGCATCGAGCAGGGCGGCTGTGCGTTCGGGATCTTCCTTTTCCCGCAGGCGGGCGACATCGGCCAGCGTCCCGGCCAGCTGCAGCTGCAGTCCGGCCAGCAGCGACCGCAGCTCGTAGGGGGTCGGCTGGCCGGCTTCGGTTTCCCGGGCGTTGATGGCCCGCCGCAGCATGGCGGCCATTTTCTCTTCCAGCTGTTTCAGGCCGGCGGCGGCCGCATCGAGCTGGGCAATGGACCGAGCCTTCAGCTCGCGGTCCCACGGACTGAGCTCCACCTGCCAGCGGAGGGCTTCGCCCCGGGCGGCG
>JAGQPV010000652.1 GCA_020426545.1 Planctomycetaceae bacterium | reverse complement strand
TGAGACAGCTCAGCGCCACGCCGCACGCAATCCCGGAACTCAAGGAAGTCATTCGAAATATCACGATCGGCCGGGCAGAAAAGATTGCCCGCCATGCGTTCACTCTCGATGTCGCCCGCGACGTGGAAAACTATCTGCGGGGTGAACTGAAACGAATCTGCCCCGACTCAGGAGGCTGAACAGCAGCTGCGGTATCGGTTCCCCTGGCTGAACCGGGCAGAAGCCCTGTCCAACGGGCGCCCCGTCAATCAGAAACCCCGATCAGCCACCAGCGAAGCATTCCTCCCGGCAACGGCGATTCGGACAGACAGAGCACAAAAAGCAGACAATTCAGCAGAAGACAGACAGCCTGCGGGCTGCTTCCGCGCTCAACCGCTCCAGACACAACACAAGCGTATTTTCGACTTCACTCACACTGCAGTGCTGGTATGGCCCCCAGGGGATATCGGCACTGCTGATCCCAAAACACTCAGACCCAGACAAGGTGTTCATCTGTCGTGGCTTTCCAGTCGCTGGGCGGTCTGTCGAACCTGGCAGGCGGCCCGCGATCGACTGAACTGGTCAGGCGGCACAGCAGGGGCTGATTTCACAGCTGCCGCTGTTCGTCCGGAAAGCTGTTTTCCTCGAATGACCCGCCACTACGGTGCTGCGGGCCTGCCTCTGGTGAGGCGTGTCCGCGGGTGTGGCCGGGTATTCTCACTCCATCGGGAGGATCGCAGAATATCGTCGTACCTGAGCGCAGCCTGCGAATTTTCGCGGGCTGGCGAACGCAGGACGGCACGCGGGCTGTGCTCTCCAGACAGCGAGGGAACGTTTCTCTCTCCGCATTCTGGAAGCCGGCGAAAGCAGAGATGGCCGTTTCAGCCACGGAACCACGGTGAATCCAGGTTCAGCGGCAGCGCGGCTTCTTCCGGTCGGAGTCCGGATTCCGGTGGCTGCGCAGCGAGGCGGCCTGCCGTTTGACGGATCTGCTGTCACGGGTCCGCGGTGCGCGGGGAATCGACAGTCTGAGCACCTTTCGTGTTACATCGAAAGGTGACCCATGAAGAAAGAGATGCTGATTAACGTCCTCCAGCCGGAGGAGAGCCGCATTGCCATTGTGGAGGACGGAGTTCTCGAAGAACTCTACGTCGAGCGAAACAACCAGGACAACTTCGTCGGCAACATCTACAAGGGCCGGGTCGTCAACCTGGAGCCCAGCATTCAGGCCGCATTCGTCGATTTCGGCGTGGGCCGTAACGGCTTCCTGCACGTCAGCGATGTCGAGCACCAGTACTTCAAGCACCTGCTCGACGGCGAGGAAGAAGGCGAAAGCCGCGGACGTGGCCGGGGTAACGGCAACGGGAACCGCCGCAGCACGCGGGACAAACCGCCGATTCAGGACATCTTCCAGCGGGGCAGCGAAGTCCTGGTGCAGGTCATCAAGGAAGGCATCGGCACCAAGGGGCCCACGCTTTCCACCTACATCAGTATTCCCGGCCGGTATCTCGTCCTCATGCCGGGCCTGCAGCGGGTGGGCGTCAGCCGGAAAATCAATGACGAAGAAGCCCGCCGCACGCTCAAAGCCAGCCTGAACGAACTGCGTCCCCCGCCAGGCCTGGGCTTCATCATCCGCACAGCCGGTCTCGACAGGACGCGGCAGGATCTGCAGCGCGACCTGAACTACCTGACACGGCTGTGGCGGACGATCGTCCGTCGGATCGACAAGAATCCGGCTCCGGACGACATCTACGAAGAAAGCGACATGATCACCCGGACCATCCGGGACATCTACACCGGCGAGATCGACGCCGTGTGGATCGATGAGGAAAGCGCGTTCCAGCGGGCTCAGGAGTTCATGAAGATCGTCATGCCCCGGCATGTCGAACGGGTGAAACTGTACGAAGGCCGCGAGCCGCTGTTCCACCAGTACAACATTGAAGAAGAGATTTCACGCATCCAGAACCGCCACGTCCCGCTGCCGGGTGGTGGTTCCATCGTGATTGATCAGACGGAAGCTCTGGTGGCGATCGACGTCAACAGTGGCAACTTCCGCGTGGATGACAACGCCGAGGAAACCTCGTACCAGGTCAATCTGCGGGCTGCCGAAGAGATCTGCCGGCAGATTCGCCTCCGCGACCTGGGCGGGGTGATCGTCAACGACTTCATCGACATGCGGGAAGAACGCCACCGCCGCGGGGTCGAGCAGGCCCTGCGGGATGCCATCGCCCGCGACCGGGCCCGCAGCAAGGTCCTGCGGATCAGTCCCTTCGGACTGATCGAAATGACCCGCCAGCGGATTCGTCCCTCACTGCGGCGCAGCATCTACGAAGACTGCCCCTGCTGTGCCGGAACCGGTCAGGTGAAGACCGCTGAAAGCATGGCGATCGACGTCATGCGGATGCTGATGACCTCCTGCAATGTGGAGAACGTCAGCCGCGTGGTGGTCGATATCCACGAGAAAGTGGCCAACTACCTGAACAACCGCAAACGTCGGGAGATCACCCGGCTGGAGGAGACGGCCAGCGTCTCCATCAGCATCAATGCCCGCACGGATGTCGGTCCAGAGCATCTGACCCTCTCCTGCACCGATGCCACGGGTTCAACTGTCAGAATTCCGAAGGCAGTTGGCTCGAAATCCTGAGGGATGTCTACTAGAATTCAGGATTCCAGTCCCAGCGGGTGTTCTGCCGGGTCTGGTAATCCGTCAATCGCCCGGCTTTCGGGCCGGCGACTGATACCCGCACGGCGGATCCCGCTGTGCCAATTTCACAGCGTCTACCTGCAGATAGTTCTGCCTGGCGGCACCCCCTGATACAAGTCCCACCGACAGGGCAGTAGAGAGAGCATTGAGCGATGTTCGCAATCATTGAGGACGGCAGTCGTCAGCACATTGTCCGTGAGGGAGGCGTCCTCAAGGTGGATTACCGGGCAGGGATCGAGAAGGGCGCCACGTTGACGTTTGATCGCGTCCTGCTGGCATCCGGCGGTGCTGAAAGCCAGGTCGGTCGCCCGTCGATCGATGGGGCCACCGTCGAGACCGAAGTGCTGATGCCCACCGAGAAGGGCGTGAAGCTGGAGATTCAGAAGATTCGCCGGCGGAAGAACTCACGTCGCCACACGGGCCACCGTCAGAAGTACACCGTCGTCCGGGTCCGCTCCATCAGCGTTCCCGGCCTCAAAGTGGCCGAGCAGAACGAGACCGCCACAGCCGACGCCTGATTGTTCAGGCTCCGCTGCGGTCGCCTGCCTGCCGCTTCGTCAACGACAACGGGCTGGCAGAGGTTCTGATGCTCTGCGCCGTTCAGCTGGCCCGGCCGATGTCCGGGACAGCCACAGAGACTGCACGTACCCGGTCTGACGATGATTCGTCAGGCCGGTTTTTTCGTACCCCTCCCGCAAGTATTGCGCATCCCCAGGGTACGACCGGCGTGCTCGCTCTTTTCACCCGGCGTGTGCCATGCCCACGCTTGCGTGGGCATGTT
>JAGQPV010000651.1 GCA_020426545.1 Planctomycetaceae bacterium | reverse complement strand
GGGGCCGCCGGTTCCAGTGCCCTGCGGGCAGCCGACCTGCAGCACAAAACCCTTGATCACCCGGTGAATCACAATCCCGTCATAAAAGCCAATCCGGGCCAGCCCGATGATATTCAGGCAGTGGCCAGGGGCCACATCCGGATACAGGTCCACGGTCATGTTGCCCGCGGTTGTTTCAATTTCGACCTGATAGGTATTCTTCTCGAAATCCACATCAGCCACGGCAGCATCGACTTCGGCTCTACGACTGGCGGCCACAGCGCCTCCTCTCCAGGGAAAATCGGTCTTCGGCAGCCCGTCACGATCTGGGCCAGCGAGATATTGCAGCACAACGGTGGAAATGCCCCACATGGCCAGCAGCCAGACGGCTCCGGCCAGCAGCTTCCATTCACGTCCGGGCATTGGCACCCTTCCAGCACAGCGGACAGCGGCGGCACGACGACTTCTGCTGTACCATTCTGCCCTGGCGGTCCCGCCGGTTTGCCGACAAAGCCTAAGGACTCACCTGCCTGCTGGCCACCCAGCCGGGTTATTTTTCGCCGGGATCTGCTCCAGCTGAGGCACTTGCTTCATCCGCGGACTGCCCCCAGCCTCCGCCACCTGGCGTTTCGATCAGCAGCAGATCGCCAGCCGCCACTTCCTCGGCAAACTTCCCGCCCAGGTCGCGAATGGTTCCATCCGCAGACTGCAGCCGGTTGCGACCAGCGGCCCCCGGTCCTCCGCCGTTCAGCCCCGGTGGCCGGTAAGCCCCCCGCCGTTCCGACAGCATCGAAACCTTCAGCGGACGGAGAAACTCCAGCTTCCGCACCACACCGCAGCCGCCCCGGTGCAGGCCCGCTCCTCCCGAACCCTGCCGGATGGAAAATTCGCGAATCCGCACGGGATAGCGGTGCTCCACAATTTCCGCATCGGTCAGGCGGGTGTTGGTCATGTGCGTGTGAATCGCGTCGGCCCCGGCAGCCTCGGCCGTAGCACCGGCTCCGCCGCAGATGGTCTCGTAATAACCAAAACTGCCATCGCCGAATGTCAGATTATTCATCGTGCCCTGGCTGGCCGCTGCGACTTCCAGCGCCCCCAGCAGCACATCCACCACCCGTTGCGATGTTTCCACATTGCCACCCACCACCGCCGGGCAGCGGGCCGGGTCGGGATCTCCGGGTGGATTCAGCAGACATTCCGGCAGCACCAGCTCCACAGGTTCCAATACGCCGCTGTTCAGCGGGATATCCTCCGCAATCAGACAGCGGAACACATACATCACCGCGGCCGTCACAATCGCCCGGTTGGCATTCAGGCTGGTCGCCAGCACTGGCCCGGTGCCCGTGAAATCCACCGTGGCCTGCTCACCTTTCACGGTAATCCGCACGGCAATCGGCGAGCCATCGTCCAGGTAATCGGTGTTCGACCATACGCCATCGGGAATGTCCGCCAGGGCCAGCCGCATTTTGGCCGCGGCCGCTTCCTGAATGCGAACCATGCAGGCCTGCACCACCGGCAGGGTGTATTTCGCCACCTGATCCAGCAGCAGGCCGGCCCCCATGCGACAGGCCGCCACCTGTGCGGAAACATCCGACAGATTATCGGCCACGCACCGTGTGGGGTGCTCTCCGGAAAGCAGCAGCTGTTCCAGGTCATCCTGCCGGGACTGGCCGTGATGCACCAGCCGGAAGTTGCGAATCAGCACGCCTTCATCGGCCAGGGTGCGGGAAAAGGGCGGCATGCTGCCCGGCACAATCCCGCCAATTTCCGCATGATGGGCCCGCGCCGCGGTGAGGAACAGCAGTTCGCCCGTTTCCCCGCTGTGGACCGGCATCACCACGGTCACATCGGGCAGGTGCGAGCCACCGCGATACGGATCGTTGGTGACGAACACATCGCCAGCGGTCATCTCGGGGTTATCGGCCAGCACGCCCCGCACGGTTTCACTCATCGCCCCGAGGTGCACGGGAATGTGCGGCGCATTCACCACCAGGTCGCCCGTGGGCGAGAAGATCGCGCAGCTGAAATCCAGCCGCTCCTTCACATTGGTGGAGCACGACGTCTTCTGCAAAGTCACGCCCATCTGCTCGGCGATCGAAGCAAACAGATTGTTGAACACTTCCAGCATCACCGGGTCGATGCGGCTGGAATCCACCGCAGTCGCGGGTTCCTCGCTGTCTTGTGTCTGCTGATCCACCGGTTCGCCAGGATCCGCGGGAAGAACTTCCAGAATCACTTCGCCCCGGGACGCAATGCGGCCCCGGAAACCCGGTTCCAGCAGAATGGTGGAGGTGTCTTCACACAGAATAGCGGGGGCTTCGATGACATCGCCCGGCTGCAGCTGCTCTCGAAAATACACACCAGCCGAACGGGCCTGTCCGCCCAGAATCACTTCGGTCCGGCGGGCTGGCTCCGGTGTCCGCAGGGTGCAGGGCTGTTCGACTTCATCGGGAGCGAGTGTCGCCCCCACGACCGACACCCTGGCTGCCACCACTTCGAGGCTGCGGCCGGAATGCGTGTAGCCGTACTGCTGCCGGTGCAGCCGCTCGTATTCCCGCTGGTAATCGCCATCCTCCGGGCAGACGATATGAATCGTCGATTCCACGCCCCGGTACCGCATATCCAGCGACCGTTCCGGCGGTTGAATCCGCTCCTCGGGCACGCCTTCGGCCCGCACCTGGGCGGTGGCTTCCTGCTCCAGCCGCTCGAACATCTCTTCCAGCTGCGGCAGCAGTTCCGGCCCGTATTCCTGCAGCACGGCCTGTTCGGTAAATCGCCGCACATCGGCGAGGCCAATGCCCAGTGCACTGAGAATTCCCGCACAGGGATGAATCACGATGTTCCGCATCCCCAGCATTCGCGCCAGCCCGCAGGCATGCTGCGCACCCGCCCCGCCGAACGTCACCAGCGCGTAATCGGCCGGGTCGCATCCCTTGCGGACCGAGATCGTGCGGATGGCCCGCGCCATGCTGGCGTTGGCAATCTCCACAAAGCCTTCCGCCAGTTCGGCCGGAGTACATTCCCAGCCCAGCGGGCCGGCGGCCACTTCGGCACACAGGCTTTCCAGCCGCTGCTCCACCGCGCCGGCATCCAGCGGGAAGGGGAACCGGTCGGGCAGTAACCGGCCGAGGTACAGGTTCACATCGGTCACGGTCAGCGGGCCACCCCTGCCATAACAGGCCGGCCCGGGTTCGGCCCCCGCGCTCTGCGGACCAACCGCCAGCTTGACCCCGTCAAAACTGCACACACTCCCGCCACCCGCCGCCACCGTTTCAATCGCCAGCATGGGGGCCACCACCCGCACGCCGGCCTTCATGGTTTCGAATTCCAGCTCGTACGTTCCGTCGAACCGGGATACATCGGTGCTGGTGCCGCCCATGTCAAAGCCGATGGACCGCTCGAACCCGGCCTGCCGGGCCGCGCGGGAAAAGCCAATCACTCCGCCCGCCGGCCCGGAGAGAATACTGTCCTTCCCCACGAAATGATCGGCGTCG
>JAGQPV010000650.1 GCA_020426545.1 Planctomycetaceae bacterium | reverse complement strand
CAGAATGACAGCAGGCTCCGGCCCCTTTGTCACCCTGCTGCAGACTGTACAATACAGACTGCACAGTACAGGCACTGAAACTGAAGCTGCCGGACGGAAATACAATTCTCCCAGGGAGGCACCCCGGACACCAGAACCGGGAACGAGCAACCGCCAGACAGGAACAGAACCTTATGACCCGTCATGCTGGCCCGTCACTGAAAGACCAGCCGCTTACCTCGCAGCAGCGGGCCATTCAGTCCGCGATTGGCACATTCTGCCTGCTGCTGGCCGCCGGGCTGGTCTGCCTGACCTTCGCCGAACTGACCGGAACACTGCCATTCCGCATGCCCCGCAGCTGGTATGTCGTCCGGCCTCTGTGGCATCTGGTGACAGCCGGGCTGTTTTTCGGCGCGGTCGTCCTGCTGCGAAACCGCCAGGAAATTCCGGAAGTCTGGGAGCCGGCAGTCCGCGGCCGCCGATTCTCGTCCGTCCGGATTTACACAAAAGCAGACTGCCTGCTGTGCGATGAAGCGAAGGAAGTGCTGTACCAGTACCGCCGCTGGCTGCCGGCCATGCATTTCATCGATATCGCCAGCGATCCCGAGCTGGAATCCAGCTACGGCGAAAGCATTCCCGTTGTGGAAATTGACGGCACCGTCCGTTTCCGCGGGCGGATCGACGAATGGCAGCTGCGTCGGCTGATCGATGCGACCCCGCCATTTCAGGAACAGCTGGCGGCAGCTTCCGGCCGGCAGTCTGCCTGAATCTCTCCGGTGCGGAGTGGAAATTCGCGGGGCGGTGCCGGGCGCAGCAGGGCTCCACGGAGTGCTGTCGCGGCTGGCCGGGCAATTCGCAGGGCGTCTCTGTTCCTCTGCTGTGGCAAACCCCTATAATGCCGGCTGCCTGTCCTGCCACGCGGCTTCTTCCCGAGGGAATTCGGGCGGAATGCCCGCTGGCAAACCGATAACACACGGCACGGCCGCGGGGCAGCCCCTGGCAATCTGCCAGTTCATGACCGACTTCTGCAGACAGTAACCGGTGTTGCCGGCCCAACGACCGACGTCCGTTCACCGAGGTGTGCTCCGATGATCCAGGAACCGGCCACCAGCACCGGCCCCTCGCGACTGCTGATCGCCGACGATAATCAGCAGAACTGCGAACTGCTTGATGCCTATCTGGCCAGCGAAGGCTATGACATTCGCTTCGCCCACGATGGCATGGAAACCCTGGAAGTGGTCGAGCAGTTCCAGCCGGACCTGATTCTGCTGGACATTATGATGCCCAAGCTCAGTGGCTACGAAGTCTGCGAGCGGCTGCGGAAGCAGGAATCCACCAGCGGAATTCCAATTCTGATGGTGACCGCGCTGAACGAGCAGGGCGATATCGAAAAAGCCGTGGACGCCGGCTGCGACGACTTCCTCACCAAGCCCGTCAATCGGCTGGAACTGAAAACCCGGGTTCGCTCGCTGCTGCGAGTCCGCCATCTGACCAGCGAACGCGATCGGCTGCTGGAATACCTGGCCGATGTCGATCGTGCTCCCGGCAGCAGGCCGTCCACTCCCGGTCTGTAATCCGTCCGGAATCCTCTGTCATCCTCCAGCCCGTTGAATACCGGGCGGGCAGGTGACATGGCCGAACCAGAGATCCATGTCGTGCGGCCTCTGGCGGAATCCATCCGCGGGCCGGCCGACAGACCGGAATGCTGTCGTTCCCCGCAGTGAAGGGCCAGTCCGCGTTGTCGGGCCGGCTCAGGGGAATGGACTGAAACCATCTGCTGCACGGGCCGCCTCCCGGTTGGCCCGTCAGTCTTCATGGGCAGTTTTTCTGCTGCCGATGCCACCGCCTTTTGAGCATTCTGTATCACCATGTCAGACGATCTCCGGCCGAATTCCGAGGCTACCACCCCGGAACCCGAGCCCGCTGTTCCCGCCTCGCCGGAATCCTCCGCAGCGGAAACTTCCGCGCCCGAAACATCACCAGTCGAACAGTCGCCAGGCGAAGCCTCAGCAGACGAAGCATCGCCCGCTCAGCCTGAGCGCGCAACAGATTCACCCGCCGGAAGTTCTCCGGCTGATGGTTCCGCTGCCGAAGCTCCTCTGGCTGACAGGTCGCCTGCGGCAGCACCGGTCTCTCCGGCAGCGGCTGCTCCGGATGAAACAGCCCAGGGGGAAACTGCGGCGGAGAAATCAGCACCTGCTGATTCAGCATCCACGGACCCCGCACCGGATGAGCCTGAATCACCCGAGTCGGAACCCGCTCTCGAACCGGAACCCGCTGTTGAAGAAGTGCAGCGGGCCCGGGTTATTCTCAAGCCCCGCATGGCCCGTCCGTTTTTCGGCCGGCATCCGTGGGTCTATGCTTCGGCCATTGCCCGCATCGAAGGCGATACGGAAGACGGCGACGAGGTCGATCTGTTCAGCAAAGAGGGCCAGTTCATTGCCCGCGGGCTGATCAACTCCCGCAGTCGAATCCGCGTGCGACTGTATACCTGGGACCAGGAACCAGCCCCTGGACGCCGATTTCTGGTCGCGGCAGCTGGATCAGGCCATCGCCCTGCGGAAGAAGCTGTTTCCCGTCTTCGGCAGTCAGACGGGCTGCCGGCTGGTGGCCAGTGAGGGAGACGGCCTCTCCGGACTGACAGTCGACCGCTATGGCGACTGGCTGCTGGTTCAGCTGACCAGCCACGCCCTCGCCACCCGCCAGGACCTGCTGTTCGACCTGCTGGAGCAGAAACTGCACCCCCGCGGCATCTGGCTGCGAACCGAAAAAGGCATTCGCGATCTGGAAGGCCTGCAGGCCCGCGACGGACTGGTTCGCGGTGCCCAGCCACCCCGGCCGCTGTTCCTCGATGAAGACGGCCTGCAGTACGGGGCCGATGTCGTCGAAGGTCAGAAGACGGGCTTCTATCTCGATCAGCGGGAGAACCGCCTCGCCGCGGCCCGCTATCTCAGCGGCCCGAAAGTGCTGGACTGCTTCGCGTACTCCGGGGGGTTCGGCATCACGCTGGCTGCCCGGGGCGGGGCGAAGCAGGTGCTGTGCGTGGATGTGTCCGAACCGGCACTGCAGCTGGCCCGGGCCAACGCCGAGCTGAACGGCCTCGGCGACCGCCTGACCTTTCGCAAGGGCAAGGCCGGGGAGGTGCTGACCGAACTGCGGGAAGCTGGCGAGCTGTTCGACATGGTGGTGCTCGACCCGCCCAAAATGGCCCGGCACCGGCAGAGTGTATCCCAGGCCCTCAAGGGCTACTTCAGTCTGAACCGCCGGGCGATCGATCTGCTCCCGCCAAACGGAATTCTGGTGACGTGCAGCTGCTCGGGACTGGTCAGCCGGGAGGAATTCGTTTCCGTGCTGGCCGCCGTATCCGAGGACAGCGGCCGCCCGATTCAGCTGCTCGAAGTCCGCGGTTCAGCCGCCGACCACCCCGTCTCCGTCAGCTGCCCGGAAAGCGCCTACCTGAAGTGCGTCATCGCCCGGGTTCTCTGAGACCGCCAGA
>JAGQPV010000649.1 GCA_020426545.1 Planctomycetaceae bacterium | reverse complement strand
CAGCCGTGTGCCGGCGGACGCACTGTCCGGCGAGTCGGGATCAACCGCAGGTGCCCGCAGATCGTGCGGCTGCAGCCCGACTGTTTCGTCGGGAGCGGGCGGCAGGATGACCTGCTGATCGAGTGCGAACCGACCGTCCTGTGCCTCCGCCAGTTCTCTGTCGGCGGCCGCCATCCGGTGAATGTTCAGCGGTTCTTCTCCTGTTTGAATCATACCGAGCCGAATCTGCAGCCGCTCGACGGAATCCGGAAACAGCTCGGCCAGCTGTCCCACGGCCGCGAGGCGGTCTTCAGGCGGAAGCCGCAGCCACAGCTTCTCCAGCATGTCCAGTGACCGCTCGTCCTGCGGATGAGCCAGCAGCCCTTCCAGCAGGCTCTGCCAGGCTGCCGCCAGTTGTCCCTGGTCGGCCTGGTGTTCGCCCAGCACACGGAAGTTCCAGCTCAGGTCGAGTCGGGCCTGCCACTGGGGTGTCTCTTCTCCGAATTCTTCCTGCAGCAGCTGCAGCGCGCCCAGTCGGTCGGGCAGATTATGAAAGCCCTTCCACAACTCGCGGCACAGTTTCGTCAGCTCTTCGCTGCTGCGGTTCTGGTTCAGCCCCTTGAGGGCGGTGGTCCAGCTGCCAAACCGCTGGCCCTCAACTGCCTGAGTCAGAGCAAGGTGTTTCCAGACGATTTCGAGCGACGGATCCTGCTGCAGCGCAGCCCGGTAATGAGCGGCCCGTTCCGGAATATCAGGCGCCTGCCTGGCCAGGTGCCATTGGTACATCCCCGACCACGGCGGGAACATGCACAGGGCAAACGCCGGCACCAGCAGCAGGTGGGCCGCCGCAAAGCCGATGGCGGCTGTCTGTCGCAGGCGGCCGCGGTCAACATTCGGTCCGGGAAATGCCAGCCCGACCAGTGCGCCCCATACCGCACCGGCCGCCACAGCCACGCCGGGCAGCAGCCGGAACCCGGTCAGATCCAGCATGACTGCGCTGGCGAGCAGCACCGTTCCCAGCTGCAGGAAGGCTTCCGGAAACTGATGGCCGAGCGAACTGTCGTGCCGGCGGCGGATCGCAAGGAATGCGAACATGGCCGCCACCACGCCCGACATGCCCGTGAAGTTCCGACCGGGCAGAACTTCCGCCAGCGAGGAAACCGTAGCAGCCAGCACGACGAACAGCAGACAGCCGAAATGCCCCAGCCGGGGTTCCAGCAGCGAACCCAGCACCATCAGCAGCAGAACGGTCACGGCAAGCGTCACCAGGTTTTCGTGCTGCAGCGTGGTGGCGGGAATCCTCCACCCTTCGCCCTGCCACAGGTCGATCGGGCCCTGCAGCTGCGGCTCCTGCACGTAAATCAGGGTGGTGACCGCTCCCATCTCGCGACGGGCCTGCCGCACGGAACGGTCTCCGGCGGGGCGGGCCAGCTCGATCGGCAGCTGCATCACCACCAGCACCACCACCAGCAGCCAGATGACGGGCTGATGTCGGAGACCGAACCGGAATTCCAGCTGCAGAAACGAAGACATACGGCCCTGTCAGGGCATGATGCTGAAGGCACAACCGGGCGAAACGGCTCGAACCACCGCGGGCTTCAAGCAGAAGAATTTCGCCCTGGAACTCCCTTCACAATATCAGGTATGCCGTGGCAATTCCGCCCTGCACCGCAGTTACGGACTGGTGCAGGTTTCACGGAAGCAGCTGGCCGCTGTTCGTCCCGCGGGCCAGTCCGCGGTCACTATTCAACGGGCTGAACCGCGGCAGGTTCAACCTTCACAGCGGGTACGGACGGCTCAGCGTCCGTCGCTGGTTTCAGTGCCGTTTTTGCTTTCACGGGCGGCGGATCGAGCACGGTTGCATCGGCCGCCGGGCGGGCAGCCAGCAGTTCGGTCAGCTGGAAGCTGGCATAAGGCTGCGTCGCCGCCGGTTGCCCGTCTTCAGTCGCATTCGAGATCCACAGACGAGTGGTGGCCGGCTCGAACAGGGCATTGTGCAGGTTCGACTTCATCGCCACGCCAGGGTCCATCAGCCGCAGTGCCAGTTCCGGGGTGAACTGACCGTGGTTCTCTTTCACCCGCCGGACGAGTTCCTTATAGCGGTCGCCGGCCGACAGCAGGGCACAGTCCGCGACGGGATCGGGCAGGCGGGCGTGGTGAGT
This sequence comes from Planctomycetaceae bacterium, assembly GCA_020426545.1. Classification (GTDB taxonomy): domain Bacteria; phylum Planctomycetota; class Planctomycetia; order Planctomycetales; family Planctomycetaceae; genus JAGQPV01. Next base: position 1,338 of record JAGQPV010000649.1, on the reverse strand, counting down.
TCCACTGGGAATGATCTGGAACCGGTTCCAGGAGGCCTCCATGCCGACAGCCCGCTTTTCTTCTCCGTCGGCCAGCACGTAATAGTATTCGCAGGTGCGGGGTGTGGTGCGGAACACGTCGATGGCTTCGTCGAGCGATGTCGAAGATTCCAGCGCTTCGCGAACCAGCAGCGCCATCGGCATGCCGTCCCAGTGCCCGAGGCCCCGGCCGCCCATTTCACCAATGGAAACGTGCTCGCTGTTCATGCCGGTGACGCAGCCCACAAACCCGGCATAGCTCACATTCACAAACGGAATCCCGCCGTCCGGCTCGGCCACAATCAGCACGTAGTGGTTCTGCAGACCCCAGTTGATGGCATAGTCGAGCACCCGCCCGTGGTACAGGGCTCCATCTTTCGTGGCCGAGTTCATCAGGGCGAAGCCGCTGCAGTGGAACAGCTCCGGAATGAAGTTCAGCATGCGGAGTTCTTCCGCATCCATGCCGGTGGCATCGGCCAGCCCCTGCATTTCGTCGAAGTATTTCTGCGGGACGTGCGGCTGCTGAATGGCGAGAATCAGCCGGAGAATGTGCATCGGCTTCAGCTTCACCGGGCCGGCGGCGGCGAGGGCCACATTGCCCTTTTTCTTCAGCAGGTGTGTGGTATTGGACCGCACTTTTTCCCGCAGCAGAGTGCCGTGCTGCCAGCCCATCTCATAATGGGTGCCTTTCAGATGCAGCACGGGGTAACCGTCGATTTCCTCCAGCCAGCCTTTGCCGCAGCGGGCAATGGTGCGGCGCACGGGTTGCCGGGCGGACGAGGCCGTGGTTTCGGTTTCAGCGACAGCTGCATTCGCGGTGGCCGGTGCCGGTTCGGTTTTCTCCGCGGAGACGGCCTGCAGCGGGGGAACAGTCGCCAGCAGCACCGCGGCACAGACCGCCAGCCACCCGCTGCGCAAGCCCCAAAGGGGAAGCTGCCGCGAGACGGAGTGCCGGTGCCGGGTTTCCGAAGCTGTCATCTGTCTGCTTTCCACTCAATGGGAGAATTCATCATCAGGAATCATCACGGAGATTCCGCGCAGCTGGCCCGCCTCAGCGATGACATTACCCGGAACAGGCCTCCCCGGGTTGCAGGAAAGGCCCGGCAAACTCCGGGAAAAGCCAGATTGACTGTAAGTCGCCTCCGGGAAGGAGGCAAGATCGCGGGCAGCAGCAAGCCAGGGGCCGGGCAGTCACGGCTCAGGGGGACAGCTGAGCCAGCAGCTGCAGCACGGCGTCCCGTTCCTCCACTGGCCAGGCAGGCACCGGGCGGCCAGCCAGTGAGCGGGTTTCGCCGGAGACCGCTGCCTTCAACCCGGCGA
>JAGQPV010000064.1 GCA_020426545.1 Planctomycetaceae bacterium | reverse complement strand
CTTCGCAGTTCTGAGATCATCAGATCGTAATCCGTGGCCTCATACCGGGGCTGCAGATCATAAATCCGGCCGGTCAGCTGCCGCACAGCCTGGCGTCCGTGCAGTGGTGCCACCCACCGTTCGACGGCATTGGAACAGGCCAGCACTCCTACCGAATCTCCCTGCCGCAGAGCCACGCAACTGAGCAGAATCACCGCGTTCAGAGCCCGGTCGAAGTGGGAAATTCCATCGGCCTCGTTGCACATCGAGCGGCCGCAGTCGAGCAGGAACAGGATCGTCTGGTTTTTCTCCACCACATATTCCCGGCTGATCAGCTGCTGATGCCGGGCCGTCGCTTTCCAGTCGATACTGCGGTACTCATCCTCCCGCCGGTACTCCCGCAGTCGGTCGAAATCGCTGCCACGTCCCCGCAGTCGGGACAGCCGGACACCGGCCTGCGACAGCCGGTTCTGCCGTGCCAGCAGTTCGACTCCCTGGACCGCCTGAATATCCGGGTAGAGTCGGATCTCGGCCGGCAACGGGCGGTTTTCCAGCAGAGTCCACAGTTTCAGCCGGCTGAGACACTGCAGACTGACATCGCCGAACCGGCCATTGCCCCGGCGGCCGGGAATCAGCTTCCAGGTGGCGATGCGGATGCTGTGGCCCGGAACAGGGACGGTCAGTGGCAGGCCGAGAATCGTGGCCGGCTGTGGAGGCGTGTCGTGGAGTTGCACGTTCAGCAGCCGCTGTCCGCGATTTCGCAGCACCAGGCGGATGCTGTTCTCCCGACCGACCGACAGCACCGACGCCGTCTGCCGTTCCACTTCAATCTGCTCAGGGCCGGGGGAAATCAGCCGGTCCACAAGAGCCACAACCGTAATCAGCACCGTCAGCCAGAACCCGGCCACGCCCAGCTGGGGCTGCGCGATTCCCCCCGCCAGCGGGATGACCGCGGACAGATACAGCAGCAGTAAGGGCAGACGTGGCAGCATCGGGGGGGACCAGGATTCAGCGGGAAAGCAGGGTTGACCGGGCTGGTATGACGACGTTTCGCGACATGCGCGGCGTGCGCCGCTGAGGGAACGCACCGATTACGAATCGAGCCCGTACCGGCGAAGTTTCTGTCGCAGCGTGGTGCGGTGCATGCCGAGCAGAGCCGCGGTGGCCAGCCGGTTGCCTTCGCAGTGATCGAGCGCGGTCTGCAGCAGGGCCGGTTCCGTGACGGCCAGATAACGACTGTAAAGACTGGCTTCTTCGCCGTTAACGGCGGTGGTGCGGGCCATCTGCTCGAACCAGCGTCTGGTCTGCCGTTCGAGCTGAGTCACCGAGGAATCGTCGCTGTCGTCCAGTTCGCCCCCGCCGGGCGGGTTGTCGTCCAGCGGCGGAGGCAGATGTTCCACCGCGAGCGGGTTGCCCCGGGCCAGGACCGCTGCCCGTTCAACAGCATTCCGCAGCTCCCGCACATTGCCCGACCAGTCACGACGGCGGAGTTCTTCCAGAACCGGTTCAGACAGCACACCGGCCCCTGCTTCAGGATGAATCTGTTCCAGGAAACGGCGGGCCAGCAGCGGGATGTCATCGCGACGCCGGCGGAGCGGGGGCAGGGCGATGTGAAACACACTCAGGCGGAAGTACAGATCCTGGCGGAAATCGCCCGAGTCGATCATCTCCGGCAGTGAGCGATGGGTGGCGGCAATGACCCGCACATTCACCGGGCGGGGGCGGAGGTCGCCCACACGGGTGATCTCCTTCTGCTCCAGAGCCCGCAGCAGTTTCACCTGCACCGACAGCGGAGCATCGCCGAGTTCATCGAGCAGAACCGTCCCCCCGTCGGCCAGCTCGAACACTCCGGGCCGGTCGGCATCGGCTCCGGTGAAGGCTCCCCGCACATGCCCGAACAGTTCGCTTTCCACCAGGCCCGGGTTGAGGGCCGGCAGTGAAACCGCCACAAACGGGCCCGCTGCCCGATGACTGTGCCGGTGAATGGCGCGAGCTGCAACTTCCTTGCCGGTGCCGCTTTCCCCCGTGACCAGCACCGGCACGTCGGTCGCGGCAACCATGGCAATCTGCCGGAACACGGCCTGCATCGGGGGAGAATGCCCCGCCAGATCGTCTCCGGAGACAGCGGGATTCTGTTCTGCGGGCTCTTCTTCCACGGCGGCGGCCAGTCGTCCGCTGGCCAGTGCGCGGTCGAGCACGGCGCCTGCCTGCTCCAGATCGAACGGCTTGGTCAGGTACTCGAATGCACCGGACTGCACTGCCCGGACTGCGGTTTCGAGATTGCCGAAGGCCGTCATCACCAGCAGCGGAGTCGAGCCCAGACGGGCCTGCAGATGCTCGATGGCCGTCAGTCCATCCATCCCCGGCAGGCGGACATCCAGCAGCACCGCATCGGGCGAGATGGATTCGGTGGATGCGGGATCGCAGGCGGCGAGTCCGTCCTCGGCCGAAGCAGCCACGGTGACGGTATGGCCGCTGTCGGTCAGGTATTCCCGCAGTGCCCAGCAGATGCCAGGCTCGTCGTCAATGATCAGAATGTGTGCCATTGCCGCCGTTCCTGTCTGAACTCTGAGCAGATCCGAAGACTGGATAAACAGACTGGCCGTGCCGTTCCTCTGCCGGGGGAACGGGAGAACCGGCTGGTGCCGCCGGGGCATTCACTTCGACGGGTACAGACAGCCGGAAACAGGTCTGGCTGTTGTCGCGGTTCCAGTCGACATGCCCATGATTATCACGGGCCACCTTCGCCACCAGAGCCAGGCCAATGCCGGTTCCCTCCGGGCGGCTGGTGGAAAACAGCTCGAACAGTTCGCCCTCGAGTTCTTCCGGAGGGCCCGGCCCGCTGTCGAGCACGCGGAATTCACACCAGCTCCCGGCCACTTCCGCTTCAATGCGGACGGTACCGCCGGCTCCAGCGGCTTCCGCCGCATTCAGCAGGAGGTTGACCAGAGCGCCGCGCAGGCCGTCCATATCGGCAATGGTGGTTGCCGCGGGAACTTCCGCCTGCACCGACAGCGCAACCCCCGTGTGCTGGCAGGCCGGGCGAACCAGAGCGGTCACATCGTCCAGCAGGACTGAGAGGCGACCCGAGACGGGGGCAATGCGTTCTCCGCGACCGACAGCCAGCAGCCCTTTCAGCTGGGTTTCCGTCAGATCGAGCTGACGCAGGGCGACTTCCAGGCTTTCGTCATCCTGCCGGCCGCATCTTCTGCGATGCAGCTGAATGGACAGGCGGGCTCCCGTGACAGAGTTCCTCAACTGATGCGCCAGCCCGCCAGCCAGCTGCCACAGCAGGCGGGAGCGTTCCGTCCGGGCGATGGTTCCCTGCATCTGCTGCAGCTGGCGACTCATGCGGTTAACCGAACGGGACAGATCGTCGATTTCATCCCGCTGCGAGCCTTCCGGCAGCACAATGAACTGTCCGCCGGCGATCTGCGCCACCTGCTGCTGCACGGTGCGGATGCGCCCGCCCAGCCGGCTGGCCACCTGGTAGGACAGCAGCACCGCGACGAGCAGTGTCACCCCGCCGACCGCCAGTGGCGGTGTGGCGGCCTGCCATCGGAGACGGGACAGGCTCTGCTCGGGGTAGAGAGCCACCAGGGTGATCCGCTCGCCCCGCTGATCGCTGCGGGGCAGGACTGCCATGCGGTAGCGGGTGCCGCGAATTTCCACCACGGTGCCAGGGGCCAGCATCATCTGACCGTCGGCCGGGCCGTGTTCATGCTGCTGAGGAGATTCAGCCAGCTGCCGCCCCACGATCTCAGCCAGTGAACTGCCGGATGAGGGCTGGCCTGTCGCGGGGGAGTCCGTAGCTGGTCCGGTGGTCGAGGCCGCATTCTCCGGGACAGTGGCAGCCCGCAGTTGGCCCTGCTGGTCTAGTACGGCAAACTCGGCGCCGGAGAGGCCCCGCATCATCTGCAGCACATTGGCCGAAAGCGGAAAGCGCGAGCTGCCCAGGGTCTGCATCACCCGCGACAACTGGGCCACGGCCACCTGTTCGCCTCGCCGGGCTGCCAGCACGGCCGCCGTGAGCGACGTGGCTGCGACAGCCAGCAGCAGCAGAACCGCAAACGGCAGCAAAATCTGATTGCGAATTGGCCACGTCACGTGCCCGCTACCCCCGAGACCCGGCCATGGCCGGACCCTGCCTGTACTGCACCGCGGGACAAACCAGACCGGCGTGCGCCGCCGGACAGGAGAATCGGTGCTGCCTCTATCATAGACAGCTGCGCGGGCACAGGGGGAGCAGCAGCCCGAAAAGAACGGCGGCAGGCAGGCTGAGGAATGAGACCGACAGCCAGCCAGACCGGACAGCGAAGAACCCGCCTGGAGGTTCTCTCAATCCGGCAGTTCCACGTAAATGTTGCCATCGGCCACGCGGACGGGGAACGCCGTCTGGCGAATCCCGGCCGACAGGCAGTGCTGGCCACTGCTGACATCAAACTGCCAGCCATGCCACGGGCAGGTCACAATGCAGCCTTCCAGCACACCATTGGCCAGTGGGCCACCCGCGTGCGGGCACACCCCATCCAGCGCGTGAAACTCGCCCTCCACATGAAACAGGGCGACAATTCGCCCCGCCACGACAAATTCCCGGCTTTCACCAGCGGGGATATCGGTTTCGGCGGCGATTCGATGTTCGGCCGGCATGTGAAAGAGGCCCTGTGGAACTTCGGAACAGAATTCCGGCATGCAGTGCGGCGAAGAGAAACAGAATCCTGCCGAATAAGGGAGATCCGCCAGCAGCTCCGTCAGCTGCAGTGGATTCAGGCGGCGCGGGAAACTGGCACGGCCGCAGCGGGCTGCTTGCGGACCCGCTGCCGTGGCTGACTTTTCCAGCGGCGGTGAATCCAGAAATACTGCTCGGGCGACTTGCGGATGACCCGTTCCAGTGCGGCAGTATAACGGATGGTAATCTCCCGCACGGGATCGTCGCTGTCCTCGTAATCGAGCGTGTCGATCACATCTTCGCATCCCATCTCAAACCGCACCCAGCGGCAGTTCACGAAATCATCGGGCAACCGGCGGGCGTAGCCCATGCAGATGACGGCCCGGTGCTGCAGGGCCACCAGTGCAATCGATTTGAAGGTGGAGGCCTCGTGCCCGAAGAAGGGGACAAAAATTCCCCGGCGGCCGGCATCCTGATCGCCCAGCATGGCGAGGGCACCGCGGTTCTCGAGGAACTGAACCATATCGCCGCCGCCGCCCTTCTTGGAAATCAGGCGATGGCCGGTGGCTGTCCGCCAGCGTTCAAACCAGCGATGCAGGTACGGGTTGTCGAGGTCGCGAGCGACGACACCCATCGGGAAACCGAAGAAGCCAAACATGGCGGTGGCCAGTTCCCAGTTGCCGAAATGGCCGCTGAGCACAATCGCCGGACGCCCGCAGCACAGAGCCCTCACCGAGGCCGGTGAGTTGTGATACTGGACCACCCCCAGGCCATTGTAGAGCCGGAGTTTTCGCGGGAGCTGCACAATTTCCACCACCATGCGGAACAGGTGAATCCACATCCGCACGATGATGCGATCCGCCTGTGCATCCGTTAGCTCGGGGCCGTAAGCCCGGCGAAGGTTTTCGCGGGCCACGGGGAAACGCAGCACCTTCGGCGGAAGTACGCGGCACAGAAACCTGGCGGCCGTGCCTGCGGCGCGGGCGGCAGTCTGTGCGGGGACGGCGTCGACAACACAGACAATGCTGCGAAATACGAGGTACTCCAGCAGCCAGCGGATTTTGCGAGCGGAAAATTTCACCGGCCGGTTCTCTCGCGGAATGAACGGGTGAGCTGCAGTGGAGCGGCCTGATGCGACAGGCCTTCCGGTACAGCACTGACAGGGCCAACCCGGCCCGGCAGAACCGGCGAAGTGTCTCTATTGCGGGAAAATGCGTCAACCCGCAATCGGCAGCCGCGAAAGAGTGCTGACAGAACAGCCTGCACCTCAGTCGGCTACTGCGGGAACTGCTCAGACGAGACGGGAGCCGCAATCATGTGTTCGCCACTGCCCTCAATCAGCACGATTTCCGCTGTCACGGGGACCTGATTCCAGACTTCTGTCCGGCCGGGAGCCCAGCTGACGCGAATCTGGTCGATCCGCTCGAACCCGCCCGTGGCCAGCAGCAACCGCTCGTCAGATGTCGACTGAAAACTGCCTCCAGCCATCACGATCTGAGTGTACTGTTCCTCGCCACTGGTCCAGGTCACCTTGCGCCCCAGGGCCTGGCGGGCGGATTTCGTACCGATCAGCCGCAGCCGCACGCCCGCATGCACCGGTGGTGTCTCGTTTCTCAGAATTTCCGCCGGGGCCAGTTCGTGCGAGATGACGAGGTCGGCATCTCCGTCGTTATCGAGATCGCCCACCGCCACCGAACGACCGAGCCAGGTTTTCTGAAAGTACTCGCCGCCCGCAGCGGAAACATCTTCAAACCGCTGCCCGTCGCGGTTCCGGAACAGCTGGGCCGGCATCTGATACAGGTGCCCGGCCTGGAAGATTCGCAAATCCCAGATGTGGCCATTCGCCACGAACAGATCGGGACGGCGGTCGAGATCAAAGTCGGCAAAGACCGTTCCGAAGGCCAGCATTGGCCGGGCCGTGGTATCCAGCCCGGCCGTGTTGTTCTCCGTCAGAAACACACCCTGCTCGACGCGGGAATACAGATCGTTCACCGCCCCGGAGAAATTCGTCACGTACAGGTCGAGCTGGCCGTTGTTGTCGTAGTCGGCACAGGCGATGCCCATCGATGACTGCGGCTGACCATCGGCCCCGACGGCAGCGCCCGACAGCCGGGCCACCTCTTCGAACCGCAGGCCACCGGAATTCCGAAACAGGAAGTTGGCGGTGGTATCATTCGCCACATAGATATCGAGCAGGCCGTCCTGATCCAGATCGACAATCTGCACCGCCAGGCCCTTGCCGGTCACGGGGATCGCCACACCCGCCTCGCTGCTGACATCGGCAAACCGGCCGTCTCCCAGGTTCTCATACAGGACATCCGCCTGGCCCGTCCGCCCGATGGGGCCACAGGAAATGCGAACGCGGTGCGACTGATGCGAGCGGTAACAGGGCGGATCCTCCGGAGAATAATCCACGTAGTTCGTGACATACAGATCGAGGTCGCCATCGTCATCCAGGTCCGCGAAGGCGGCGCTGGCGGCCCAGCGCTCGTCTCCCGTGGCGGCCTGTTCGGTGACTTCGCTGAAGGTGCCGTCTCCGTTGTTCAGCCACAGCTGGTTCGCGCCGTAGCGGCAGACGTACAGATCGGGGAAGCCATCGTTATTGCAGTCTCCGGCGGCAACGCCCATACCATAACCGAAACTCTCCAGACCGGCCGCCAGGGTGACATCGGTGAACTGCGACGACTGGCCGGCATCTGCTTCCGCCCGATACAGCTGCTGGGTGGCTCCGGCCTCGCTGGCGGGGCGATCGAAATGGTCTCCATTGGCCAGGAACAGATCGAGCCGGCCGTCGCAGTCGAAATCAAACAGACCGACGCCACCGCCGTTCTGCTCGGTCATGTAATGTTCTTCGCTGGGATTGCCGTAATACTCGAACTCCACCCCCGCTTCGCTGGCGACCGAAGCGAAACGGAACGGGCCACTGGCCTGTTCAAGGGCGGCCTGCTCCCGGGCGGCCTGAGTTCGGGGCAGCGGAAGAGCGTCCGGCCGGGCAGCCGGTGGTGTTGTGGAATCTACCGCGCCCGGGGGAGGGGCCGATGGCGCGTCGCTGCAGCCGGCGAGACAGAGCATCAGGGCAGTCAGGAATAAGCGGCACCTTTGCAGGAGCTGCAGTGCTGCTTTCGAGAGGTGGCTGCCGGCGCTGCCCGGTTCCGTCGGGTTCGTGTTCCTGTTCATGACGGTTTCCTGGCTGCGGCTGTCAGCGGACCACGGGAAGCCGCCATTCGTTCGCTCGCCACTTCCGTTGTGGTGGAAGGGCGGTGATTCGTCTGCCCGCGCAGCTGCAGCATGCGGGCGAGTTCCCGCCAGCCCGCGGCCTGCCGGTTGCGGCCCAGCACAGCCAGGTGCCGGGCCACCTGCTGACAGGTACCGGCATCCGGCTGCTCGACTGCGCCGCTGTGAACCAGCTCGTACAGTGCACGATCGCTGCTGGCCAGCTGCCCGGCCCGTTCCAGCCAGGGGGCCGCTTCTTTCTGTCTTCCCAGCCGATTGAGAATCATGCCGTAACTTTGAACGTACTGCAGCTGGCCCGGCCTGCGTTTCATCGCTTCATCCAGCAGGCTCAGGGCCTCCTCCAGCCGATCTTCCCGAAGCGCCAACTGAGACTGCAGCCACCACCAGCGGTCATCCTGCTGCAGTTCCGCCTCAGTGGAGCCTTCGCCTGCAGCGACCGGTTTTCCCAAAAGTTCCGCCGCCCGTTCCTCATGCCCCTGTTCGAGGTGGAAGCCGGCTGCTGCCAGCACTGCGGAAGGCTCATCCGGCACGCCCTTCAGAGCCGAAGCCAGATATCGCTCCGCCAGTTCCGTCCGCCCCAGCAGCCAGTAACATCTGCCCAGGGCCAGTTCCACCGCTGGCTGATGCGGGACGGCGGCCTCGACCCGTTCGAGGTTCAGCACAGCTTCCTGCGCAACCGGGGGTTTCTGCGAGCCCTGCAGCAGATGATACAGGTAACGGAAGTCGGCCGGTCTGCTGGCCAGAGCCTGTTCCAGCAGCTGCTGGCAGTCCCGCTCCCGCAACTGCACGAAGTACGTCCAGTACAGCTCCAGCACCGCTGCGGGGGAATCGGGGTACTCCGCGAGGTATTCAAGCATGGCGGCTTCGCCAGCGTCGAAGTGAGCCGATTTCAGCAGCACCATGGCCCGCCGCTCCGCAGCCTGTTTTCTCGCAGCAGAATCTTTCCCCACCCGGGCATAGGCTGCGGCAGCTTCCAGCGGAGCGTCTGCCTGTTCGTGGCACCGGGCCAGCAGCAGCCATGCTTCGCTGTCTTCGGGGTGCTGGGCGAGATACCGCCGGACCGCGACACCTGCCTGCTGGAAATCACCCGCTGTCATGGCCTGCTGGACTTCGGCCAGGGATATTGGCTCCGCTGTTTCACCCAGCAGCCACAGACCGGCCCCACCCACGGCCAGCAGGCTGGCCACAATCCACAGGCTGCGGGAGTGCCAGCTGAAGACTTTCCGGCTCCGAGCCATGGACTGGTTCCATCACGGGAAAAAGAACGAACAGCAGAAGAGGTGAGAGAAACGGCCGGCAGCTGGAGACAGCCTGCCGCACGAAGAATCCGGCTCGATCATTCCATCCTACCGGAGCAGATCGGGGGGAGCCAGAGTGCCCGAAACCACTGGAAGAACACGGTTCCCGCGTGGCGAGCGACGGCTCGAAACCGGACACCTGCACCCGACCTGCGTTCCGGGTAGACTGCACGGCCACCAGAATCTGCGGACTACACGAATCCGCGGCAGTATCGGGACAGGAACGGAAACAGCATGGCAGAATATCGGGCGGTCATTATCGGGCTGGGCTTCATCGGCGGGGCCGACCAGGTTTCGGGCGATGCACTGGGTCAGCAGGTCAGCCACCTGGACGGAACGCACGTCGAGGCCCTGAGCCGTCACCCGCAGGTGAAGCTGGTCGCCGGCAGCAGTCGCGATGCCGGCAGACGGGAGCGGTTCGCCCAGCGGACGGGCGTTTGCACGTATGCCGACTGGCAGGAAATGCTGCAGCAGGAGAAGCCGGATATCGTCAGTGTGGCGACGTACTCGCCGGTGCATGCGGAAATGACGTGCGCTGCCGCGGAGCTGGGTGCGCGGGCCGTGTACTGCGAAAAACCAATCGCCACACGCATCGACGATGCCGAGCGAATGATTGCCGCCTGCCGGAAAACGGGAACGCTGCTTGTGCTGAACCACAATCGCCGGTTCAATCCGCTGTTCCGCCGGCTGCAGAGTCTGGTGGCCGAAGGCGGGCTGGGCCAGCTGACATCAGCCAACCTGCAGTGGGGCAGTGGCCGGCTGGGAAATGTGGGCACGCACATGATCGACTCACTGGTCATGCTGACCGGGCAGAAGGTGGCGGCCGTCTCGGGAACGCTCGACCAGGCGGGACGGCCCGACTGCCGCGGCGGCGAATTCACCGATCCCGGCGGCTGGGGCGTTCTCCGGCTCGAGCAGGGCACGATGGTGACCGTCGATGCGGCGGATTACGCGGTCGTGCCGCCCTCGGTCGTGCTGAATGGTCTGGAAGGGCGGGCCACTGCGGGGAGTGCAGGGGTCACGATCGTCCGACCGGATGGCAGCCAGGAAGAGTGGACGGAGGATACCACCACGGAATCGGCTCCCGTCACATCGATGGACCGGGCGGTGGCAGAGATCGTGACAGCGCTGGATGGCGGTGCCCCGGTGCCCGTGGCTGCGGAAGAATCGCTGCATGTGCTGGAAGTGATCGCCGGTTTTCACGCGTCGCACGCCCGCCAGGCGGCCTGGGTGAACCTGCCGCTGACCGGCAACGACCGTGAGCTGGTCGTCAACAGCGGCTGACAGGCCGGGGCATCTGCTTATCAGGTCATCGGGAAACGCACTGTTACGCCGGGCCAGCTGTCTCACGGAGTCTTTTGCCGATGTTCCCGCGCAATGCAGGATTCTCGAATGGTTGTCAGCTGCTGCTGGCGGCTGTCTGCCTGCTGCTGACTGGATGTGGCGAGACATCCGCGGATAAGGGGAAGGACGGTACGACCGTCACACCCGTCACCGTGCTGGCGGCGGCCAGCCTGACCGATGTGCTGGAGCAGGCCGCGGCCCGGTTTCGGGAACAGACCGGCATTGAGGTGCGGATCAGCACGGGGCCATCCAGCGGTCTGGCGCGGCAGGTTGTCTCGGGAGCACCCGTCGATCTGTTTCTGTCCGCCAGTCTGCACTGGGCGGAAACCGTGCAGGAAGCCGGCCTGGTTCGGCAGTCGGTGCCGCTGTTGCGAAACCGGCTGATCCTGGCAGTGCCCCAGAACAATCCGGCAGGCATCACCGGGCTGGCCGATCTCAGCAGCCCCCGTGTGCAGCGGGTCGCCCTGGCCGGGGAAAATGTACCCGCTGGCAGATACGCCGAGCAGGCTCTCGCTGCCGAAGGTGTCCTGACCGAACTGCAGTCGAGCGGGCGGCTGGTTCGCGGGCACGATGTCCGGCACACGCTCAGCTACATCAGCCGGGGCGAAGTCGATGCGGGCCTGGTGTATGCCACCGACCTGCACCGGGTGGAAAATGTGACAGCTGTCGCAGTCATTCCCCGGGAGCGGCACCAGCCGATCGTCTATCCCATGATCCTCATCAAAGACGGGCCGGCCGGCGACCACGGACAGCAGTTTTTCGATTTCCTGCAGACAGCACAGGTGATGAAAATCTTTCGGGAAGCCGGGTTTGAACCTGCCATGGCGGACGATTCCCAAACAGACGGGGCTGCGGATTCCCGCACCACCGAGCAGTAACCGGTCGCCCTGGGCCCGCTGAAGCGAGTATCCGAAGATCGATGGCAGCCGCGCTGACGAGGCCTGTGCGGGTTGTAGCATCGAGGCGAAGTTGCAGCTAAACTGTTTTCCAGTAGCTGTCTGGCTGCCAGTGCCTGTGGGGCTTGCTTCTCCTGTCATGGGAAGCAGCAATCCACGTCTGACTGCGGGCGATTCGCCGGGAATCCCGTGCAGCGGGCCTGCAGGCGGTTGGGGCCAGAACTGTGGAGAGCCGAGTCCGCCTTGACTCGTCGAACTGCTTCAGACTGCATACCCCGTCTTCCACCTTCAGAAGGATCAACCGGTGAGCCAGCCTCAGACCACCAGACGTGACTTCCTCCAGACTTCGGCCGCAGCGGCTTCCGCAGCAGTGCTGCCGTTGTGGGTTTCGCCGAATCCGGCGCGGGCTTTCGCCAGCCCGAACGAGCGGCCCGTCATCGGCTGCATTGGCACAGGCAGTCGCTGGGGGCAGATTGTCAATCAGGCGATGAACTATGGCGATGTGGCGACGGTGTGCGATGTGGACGCCGGCCATGCCAATGCAGGTGCGAAGCGGTGCCGCGATACTCAGGGAAAGAAGGGCGACAACCGCACGATCGATATTCACGAGGACTACCGCAAGGTTCTCGAGCGGGACGATGTCGATGTGGTGACGATTGTCACTCCGGATCACTGGCATTCGAAGATCGCCATCGAAGCCATGCAGGCCGGCAAGGACATTTACTGCGAAAAACCGCTGACGCTCACCATCGATGAAGGCCGCAAGATCATCGGCGTGCTGGATGAGACGAAGCGAATCTTCCAGGTGGGAACGCAGCAGCGGAGCGAATACTTCGACAGCCAGAAGAAGCTGTACCGCTTCCTGCACGCCGTGGCCCTCGTCCGCGAAGGACGAATCGGCAAGGTCAAGCGGGTGACCTGTGCGATTGGTGGTTCCTCCGACAGCGGCCCCATTCCCAAGGCCGATGTGCCGGAAGGACTGAACTGGGAGAAGTGGCTCGGTCAGGCGCCGCTGGTCGACTTCCGTTATGCACCGGGGGGAACCTGGGGCAAGACCCGCTGCCACTACGAGTTCCGCTGGTGGTACGAGTATTCCGGCGGCAAGATGACGGACTGGGGCGCACACCATGTCGATATCGCCCAGTGGGCCATCGGCATGGAGAATTCCGGCCCGGTTTCTGTGGAGGGAACGGCCACTCATCCGTGTGAGTTCCGCGACGGACACCCCGTGCAGGACGACCGCTACAACGCAGCCACGGAATTCAACGTGACCTGCATGTTCCCCAACGGCGTGGAAATGATCATTCGCCACGACACGAAGAACGGCATCACCTTCGAAGGTGAGAAGGGTTCGTTCTACTGCGGCCGCAGCGGAATTGAAGGCGAGCCGGTCGATGATCTGAAGACCAACCCGCTTCCCGAGGACGCCCTCACGAAGCTGTACAAGGGCAATCAGCCTGGCAACCACATGTTCAACTTCTTCCACTGCGTGAAGGAACGCGAAACGCCCGTGTCCGACGTGCACACGCACCACCGGGCGATGACGACCTGCCACCTCGCGAATATCGCCATTCGGCTGGGCCGCCGCATCGAATGGGATCCCAAAGCGGAAAGCATTGTCGGCGACGATGACGCGAAACAGTGGGAAGCCCGCGAACAGCGGAAAGGGTACGAACTGAACGTCTGACAGACTGCGTTCACCCGGGGCTCAGCCATGCGGGCCGCCCCATCGGCCTGCTGATCCGTCAGCCGGCCCGATATGATCTGATGAGATTTCAGCCCTGTCCGTACCGTGCGGGCAGGGCTGTTTTGTGCCATGCGATTCGATCCACTGTGCGGCAAAGTGTTTCCCATGAAGATTTGCAACGAGTACCGGTTTCGGCGCGTCCTCAGTCCGGCTGGTGAATTGACCGGCAGGTTCCTGACAGGCAAGTCCCACAGTTTTCCCCGGCTGGTGGTGCTGCTTCTGCTGTGTCTGTGGGGCGGGACCAGTGCCGCGGCAGATCAACCAGTCCGGCCGAATATTCTGTGGCTGTCCTGCGAGGACATCAGCCCGCACCTGGGCTGTTACGGAGACAAGCAGGCCATCACGCCGCATCTGGACCGTCTGGCGACCGAGGGGGTGCGGTACTCCCATGCCTTCACGACGGCCGGTGTGTGCGCGCCGTGCCGCAGCGGAATTATTACGGGGATGTATCAGACCACACTGGGCACGCACCACATGCGGACGGTCGCCCAACTGCCGGAGAAGATTCGCCCGTTCTCCGTGTACTTGCGGGAGGCCGGGTATTACTGCACCAACAATTCCAAGCAGGATTATCAGTTCCGCACGCCGAAAGGCACCTGGGATGATTCCAGCGGGAAGGCCCACTGGCGGAACCGTCCCGATGCCTCAAAGCCCTTCTTCGCCGTATTCAACTTTACGGGCTGCCATGAATCGGGGATTGCGAGTGCGTCGAAGTATCGGTCAGTCACCCGGAACCTGAAGCCGGAGCAGAGGCAGGATCCCGCGAAGCTGAAGCTCCCGCCGTACTACCCGGACACCCCCGTGGTTCGCGAGGACTGGAAGCGGAACTACGAGCTGATCACCGCGATGGATGCCTGGGCGGGCGACCTGCTGGCGCAGCTGGAAGAAGACGGTCTGGCGGAGAACACGATCGTGTTCTACTGGTCGGATCATGGCGTGGGCCTGCCGCGGGCCAAACGGTGGCTGTACGACTCCGGCACCCATATCCCGCTGATCGTCCGCATTCCCGAGCAGCTGCGAACCGACGGGCAGGGGCAGCCGGGCACTGTTTCCGACAGGCTGGTCAGCTCGATTGATTTCGGGCCCACGGTACTCCATCTGGCCGGCATCAGCCTGCCGGAGCACCTGCAGGGACAGCCTTTTCTGGGCTCCGGTCTGCCGCAGCCACGGGAGTACGTTTTCGGAGCGCGGGACCGGATGGACGAGCGGTACGACATCATCCGCATGGTGCGGGATCACCGGTTCAAATATCTGCGGAACTACGAACCGCTCAAAACGTGGTATCAGTTCATGAATACCGCGGAAAAAGGGGCCACCATGCACGAACTGCGGCGGCTGCATGAAGCCGGCCAGCTGCCGGAAGCCGCGGAACAGTACTTCCGGCCGGAGAAGCCGGTCGAGGAACTGTACGACACCAACGCCGACCCGCACGAACTGCACAACCTGGCCGACGACCCGCAGTACGCCGATGTGCTGGAGCGATTACGGAAGGCCCACCTGGATTGGGTCAGAGAAACACGCGATCTGGGGCTGCTGCCGGAACCGATTCTGGCGGCCCGCGAGAAGCAGCAGGGAGCCCGTTACTTCCTGCTGCGGGGCGAGAACTCGGGTCTGGCGGCGCGGGTGGCGGGAACAGCCGTCCTGGCGTCGCAGGGAGTTTCTGTTCTCGCGGAGCTGACAGAGGCG
>JAGQPV010000648.1 GCA_020426545.1 Planctomycetaceae bacterium | reverse complement strand
CGGGTACGACGGGTTCCTCTATTCCATCGGCTATCTGGCCGGCTGGATTGTGGCGCTGTTCGTCGTGGCCGAGCCCATGAAGCGGCTGGGCAAATTCACCTTTGCCGATGCGCTGGATGCCACCTTCGATTCCCGCGGCATCAAGCTGGCGGCCGGCATCAGCACGCTGGCGGTCAGCATTTTTTATCTGATTCCCCAGATGGTGGGGGCCGGGGTGCTGGTGCAGCCACTGCTGGGCCTGCCGCACTGGGCCGGCGTGGTGCTGGTCGGTGTGACCGTGATTCTGATCGTGGTGACGGCCGGCATGGTCTCCACCACCTGGGTGCAGTTCCTGAAGGGCTCGCTGCTGGTCGTGTTCAGCGCCGTGCTGACGGTGATGATTCTGGCCCGCGGCTTCGAAGTCGGCGGCCCCGGCCAGAACGGAGAGTCTGACTTTCAGCAGGTCGAGGTGGCTGGCGAAACAGCCATTGCCCCCGGCGGGCCGCTGCCGGGTCTGACGGAAGAGACGGTCCTGCCCGCCGAAGGCGACTGGGCCGAGACACCTTTTGTGCGAACGAAGAACAGCGAGACCGGCCACATCACCGTGTGGAGCCGGCATTCGACCGCGACAGGCGATGGGCTGGTCCTGCGGGAAGCGCAGACCGTGACCACCGCTGCCGACGGAACGAAGCTGTTCAATGGCGAGCCACTGGGCGAGAAGAAGGGCGAAAACGAACTGAAGCCGGTGGGCAGCATCAGCCGCCTGCCCGATGGCAAAACGAAATCCGGCCCGCTGGGGCTGCTCTCGTTCTTCAGCACGCTGCAGGAAAGCGAAGTCACCCTGTGGCCCAGCCAGGCGGTCCCGCTGGGCGATGGCGGCGTGACCACGGTTTATTATCAGAAGCCCACTCCCGGCAGCCAGGTGCTGCGGCCGGGTGAACATCCCCGGTTCCGGGGAATTCGCAGCGAGCTGCTGCAGGACAAGCTGAATTTCCTGTCGCTGATGCTGGCCCTGTTCTGCGGCACAGCGTCGCTGCCGCACATTCTGATTCGCTATTACACCGTGAAAGACGGTGCCAGCGCCCGCAAGAGTACCATCGTCGGTATTGCCAGCATCGGCTTCTTCTACATCCTCACGCTGTATATGGGCCTGGGTGCCATGACCAGCGGTTCGATGGATGTGACCAACAGCAACATGGCCGCGCCGCTTCTGGCCAAGAGCATGAACGAACTGCTGTTTGCCGCGATCTCGGCGATTGCCTTCACCACCGTGCTGGGCACCGTCAGCGGGCTGATTCTGGCGTCCGCCGGTGCCGTCACGCATGACCTGATGTCCTCCGTGCTCAACATTGAGATGAACGATACGAGCAAAGTCCGCGTGGCGAAGCTGGCCTCGGTCGTGGTGGGGGCCATCGCCATCGTGCTGGGCATTCTGTTTGAGAAGATGAACGTCAGCTATCTGGTTGGCTGGGCCTTCAGTGTGGCGGCTTCCGCCAACCTGCCTTCGCTGGTGATGCTGCTGTTCTGGAAGCGGACCACCCGCCAGGGCGTGATTACCGCCATCGTGGTGGGCATGGTCAGTTCGCTGGGCTGGATTCTGCTCAGTGCGGACACCTACTCCAAGGTGTACGGACTGCCGGCCAGCGATGCTCTCGTTCCGTTTGACCAGCCGGGAATCGTGACCATTCCCCTCGGCTTCCTGACGCTGGTGCTGGTCTCGCTGATGACGAAGCCCCGGCCGGAGGATCATGTTCCCGCCGCGGAGCTGTAACCCAACGGAGAAAGCATCGTGCCTGCGATAAAACATCGAGCCTGCGGGGAAGCGGCGTTCCCGCGGGGCGGGCCTGGTTGAACACCTGACCTGGTTGTGCGATGCTCTCGATCCACCTCGAATTCACCTGCTTCAGACTGCCGTTCCGGGAACCGACACCATGACCATTCCGCCGCTGATGATTCTGGCAATCGGTGTGCTGATTGTGCTGGGCATGATTATCGTCCTGCGAATCAATGCCTTCATTGCGCTGATCACCGCAGCCATTGCCGTCAGCCTGATGGCTCCCGGTGAAACGGCCGAGAAAATGTCCCGCGTGGCGGTTGCCTTCGGGGCCGCCTGCGGCAACATCGGCATTGTGATTGCCCTGGCCGCCGTGATCGGCAAAGCCATGATGGACAGCGGCGCCGCCGACCGGGTGGTGCGGGCCTTTCTCAACGCACTGGGCGAGAAGCGGGCTTCGCTCGCGCTGATGGGCAGCGGGTATGTGCTGTCGGTCCCCGTGTTCTTCGATACCGTGTTCTACCTGCTGGTCCCGCTGGCCCGTTCGCTGTACCGCAAAACGGGCAAGAACTTCCTCTTGTATGTGTGTGCGATTGCGGCCGGCGGTGCGGTGACGCATACCCTCGTACCGCCCACACCGGGGCCGCTGACCATGGCCGCTCAGCTGAAAATCGACGTGGGGATGATGATTCTGGTCGGTGGCATGGTGGCCATTCCCACCTCACTTTCCGGGCTGCTGTTTGCCGCATTCGTCAATCGGCGGATGGATATTCCCATGCGGCAGATCGGCACGGAGCCGGAACCCGAACCGCTGGAAGACCACCAGCTGCCCGGCCTGCTGGTCTCCCTGCTGCCGGTGATTCTGCCCGTGCTGATGATCTCGGCCCACACCATCGCCAGCACTCTGGCGAACATGGAAGGCGAAGCCGGCGGAACCTGGACCGACGCCAGCCAGTACACGGCCATCTTCGGGAACGCCAACCTGGCCCTGCTGGTTTCCGCGGTGATTGCCGTTGCCACGTACTGGAATCAGCGGCAGCCCACGCTCACGGAAATGGGCCATTCCGTGGAAGTCGCTCTGATGAGCGGCGGGCTGATTATTTTGATCACCGCCGGCGGTGGAGCCTTCGGGGCCATGCTCAAAGCGGCCGAAATCGGCGATGCCATCAAGAACCTGTTTCCCACGGAAGCGGGCCTCGGCATGACTTTGCTGTTCCTTGGCTTCGGGCTGGCCTCTCTGCTGAAGGTCGCCCAGGGTTCCAGCACGGTGGCGATGATTACCGGCACGGCGATGCTGGCCGGCATGCTGCCCGAAGGAGCTTCCAGCGAAGTCGCCGCCCAGCTGGGCTATCACCCGGTGTACCTGGCCACCGCCGTGGGTGCCGGTTCGCTGGTAGGTTCCTGGATGAACGACAGCGGCTTCTGGATCTTCGCCCGCATGAGCGGCCTGACGGAACTTGAAGCTCTGAAGACTTGGACCCCGCTGCTGGCCATCATGGGGATGGTGACCATGGCCTGCACTTTGCTGCTGGCCAACGTGCTGCCATTGATCTGACGACAGGGTCAACAGATCCGTCCGCCAGATTCCGCCCGCGTACAGAAACTGCCGGAACACCCCGCCCGAATCTCTCGGAGCAGGGCCTTCCGGCAGAATGCAGGCAGAACGTATGCTTCAGGCGATGTAGCTGCTGAGGATCGACGGGAAAACAACCTCAGGATGCCATCAGTCC
>JAGQPV010000647.1 GCA_020426545.1 Planctomycetaceae bacterium | reverse complement strand
CCGCTGTCCGCCGTGCGGACGATTCCCGGTCATACTCAGCCGGTGACTTCTCTGGCCACCGTGCTGCCTGCGGGAACACAACTGGTCTCCGGCAGTGCCGACGCAACTGTCCGTCACTGGGATCTGAGCAACGGCCGGCAGATTCGGGCCATGAATCATGGCGGCCCGGTGGTTTCGGTTGATGTCTCTCCCGATGGAGCCCGGTTCGCTTCGGCCAGTTCCGCCGGCACAGCCAAACTCTGGCTGGCGACCAATGGCTCGCAGATTGTCGAGCTGAAAGGTCTGCTGTCCGCCACACGTGAAGTCGCGGGTCTGACAGAAAACCAGGATGTGGCCAAACAGCTGGTGGCCGTGGCTGATGCCGCCATCAAGGACGCAGAGAAGAGCGTCACGGATCGCGAGGAAGGGCAGAAGAAGGCCACCGAAGCCAAAGACGCAGCCATCAAGGCCTTCGACGAAGCTGCGAAGAAAGCCAAAGAGGCTGCCGAAGCTCTGACGAAGGCCAAAGCCGAACTGGAAGCCAAGAAGGACGACGCGGCCCTGCAGAAGAAAGTGACTGACGCCGAGAAGGCCAGCACCGAAGCCGCCACGGCCGAGAAGAAGGCCCAGACAGAGAAGGAAGCTGCCGAACGTTCGCTGATGCTGGCCCAGAAGGCCGTGGAACGGGCTGCTGCCAGCCTCAAGCAGGCCCAGGAAACGAAGACCGCCGCCGAAGCCGGCCAGAAACAGGCTGATGAGAAACTGGCCGCTGGCCAGAAAGTCCTGGCCGATTCGGTCAAACCGCTGACAGTGGTTCGCTTCTCACCGGATGGCAGCACGCTGGCCACCGCCGGTGAGGACAACACGATTCAGCAGTGGGACGGCACCACCGGCCAGGGTCTGGATATTCTCACCGGGCACCAGGCCGCTGTGGGCACTCTGGCATTCGCCAGTGCTTCGACGATTGTGGCCGGCAGTGTCGATGGCAATGCGGTTGGCTGGGATACCAACCCGGAATGGAAGCTGATTGCCCAGCTGGGCCGCACAGCCGAGGCACCACTGGAAGCCGGCAACTCTCCCTTTGTCGGGCGGATTCTGGCTCTCGACTTCAGCCGGGATGGAAAACTGCTGGCCACGGGCGGTGGTGAGCCGTCACGCAGCGGCGAGCTGATGATCTGGGATGTGGAGAAGAAGACACTCGTCCGTCAGATCGAAGATGCTCACAGCGATACCGTCCTGGGTGTGGAATTCTCCCGCGACGGCTCGCAGCTGCTCTCCGGAGCAGCCGACAAGTTCGTCAAGATCTTCAACGTGGCCGATGGCACCCATGTCCGCTCGTTCGAGGGACACACCCACCACGTGATGGACGTCAGCTGGAAGGCGGATGGCACCAGCATTGTCAGCGCCGGAGCCGACAACGCCATCAAGGTCTGGAATGTGGATACCGGAGAACAGCGGCGTACCATCTCCAATTACGCGAAGCAGGTCACCTCGATTGCTTTCGTGGGGACCGGCAACAACATCATCAGTGCTGGTGGAGATGCCACGGTTCGGTTCCATCGGATCGACAACGGCCAGAACTTCCGCAACTTTGCGGGAGCAACCGACTTCATGTACACGGCGGTCGCCACGCCCGATGAAAAGCTGATTGTGGCGGGTGGCGAAGACGGTGTGCTGCGGGTCTGGAACGGACAGAACGGACAGTCCATCGTGACGTTCGATCCTCCGGCTCTGAAGGCTCAGCCGGATGCCGGCAGTTCGCAGGCCAGCGCAGCCGCGGCAAAATAAGTCGGTTGCGGGCACATTCCAGGTGTACTTGAACTTCTTCTTCCGGGCCGCCAGACTCTGCGTCTGGCGGCCCGTTTTTGTGCGCACCCGCACTCCGTATTCCAGACCAGTCGCTCGGCGTTCGTCGCGAGTTCCGACCGACCAGGGGGATACAGCAGCTGCCCCGACAGAGTTTCTGCTGCCCGCGTGATCGCCGATCATCGAGCTGCGCCCGCGGGTACCGGTGCCTGCCGGCAGAAATCCATCGCTCCCGAATTCCTCACCTGGCACTGCCGTAAAGAAGGCCTGGTTTCATGTCCGCTCAGACTGCCGCAGAGATACTCAACGAGTTGGAACGCATCCCGCTGATCGATCCGCATTCGCATATCAATCCCCATACACCCGCGTCCGTTACGCTTGCTGATATTCTGGGCTACCACTATTACACGGAGCTGGCCCATTCGACCGGCCTGCCGAAGGAGCGGATCGAAGAGCCCGGCCTGGATCCGAAGGAAAAAGTCGGTCGGCTGGTGGAGTATCTCGGACCGCTGGAGAACACGGCCCAGGTCAGCTGGCTGATCGAGATGTGCCAGGAGTTCTTCGACTTCCAGGACGACCGCATCACTCCCGCCAACTGGGAAGCCCTGTACGATACGGCCGCCACCCGCATGGCCCGCCCCGACTGGGAAGACCAGGTGCTGCAGCACAGCGGCCTGGAGCAGGTGTTCCTGACGAATGAATTTGACGATTCGCTGGAAGGCTTCGATACCAGTCGTTACGTGCCCTGCCTGCGGACCGACGATCTGGTCTTTCACCTCACAAAGCCGGAAATCCGCAGCCGCCTGTCGCAGGCCACCGGCAGCGAACCCGGTTCGGCCGCATCGCTCAAAGCGGCCCTCGGCAAACTGTTCGACCATTTCACATCCCGGGGTGCCCGGGCCTGTGCGATTTCCCTGCCACCGGATTTCAGCCCGGCCTCCGTCAGCCAGGCAGCGGCCGATTCCGTCATCGAAGCGGCCTTCCGGGGAGATTCCCTCGATGCCGCTCAGCAGGGCACTCTGTCATGCTTCGTGTTCTGGACGCTGGCCGAACTGTGCGCCGAGCACAGGCTCCCGTTCGATCTGATGATCGGCGTGAACCGGAAGGTGTACGAAGACGGAGTCTTCCAGGGCCAGGACCTGTTCGATCACCGGACCTCGCTGATTCAATACCGCCAGCTGTTCAACGCCTTCCCGCAGGTGACATTCCCCGTGTCTGTCCTCGGTCAGACCAGCAACCAGGAACTGGTCAGCTACAGCTGGATCTTCCCGAATGTGGTCACCAGCGGGCACTGGTGGTACTCCAATATCCCCGCGTTCATCGAACTGGACTGCCGCAGCCGCCTGCAGGCTGTGCCGGCCACCAAGCAGATCGGCTACTACAGCGACATGTACAAACTGGAATTCGGCCTGCCGAAGTTTGCCATGTACCGCCGCATTCTGGCCGGCATTCTGGCCCGCGACTTTGTGGTTTCCCGCAACTGGCCGGTGGAGCGGGCCGTGGCTCTGGGACGGCAGGTACTGCGAACCAACGTGGAACAGATATTCAACTGCGGATGAGCAGCAGCGGGGGGAGCAGCCGGTCAAACCGGACCCCCTGTACCCGTTCTGCGGGAGAATCGGATCAGCCACTTTGAATCCGTCCCCCCGCCGCTTTACAATCAGCTCCTCACATTCATCCCAGCATGGTGCCGGACAGCTCA
>JAGQPV010000646.1 GCA_020426545.1 Planctomycetaceae bacterium | reverse complement strand
CGGGCCGGTCTTTGACTGCGGCACCATCTTCGGTGGTGGCACCGATCACCTCGCCCCCGCGAATGCCGCCCCCGGCCAGCGCGACGCTGAACGACAATGGATGGTGGTCCCTCCCCGCGCTGGCGTTGATCCGCGGAGTACGGCCGAATTCCCCCATGCAGATCACCAGAGTCGTGGCCAGCAGCCCGCGATCCTTCAGATCAGCGATCAGGGTGGCGAACGCGGGATCGACACCTCCCGCCAGCGACTTCACCCGGTTGAAGTTATCCTGGTGCGTGTCCCAGCCCGGAGACTCGACTTCCACGAACGTCACTCCCTGTTCGACCAGCCGCCGGGCCAGCAGACAGCCCTGACCGAAATCGGTGCGGCCATATCGGTCGCGAACCTCGTCTTTTTCCTGCGTCAGATCGAACGCCTTGAGACGCGGACTGAGGACCATCCGCCTGGCGTTGTCGTAGAGAATCTGATGCTCACTGACGCGTTCCTTCGCACCGGCTTCGGCAAAGTCGATCTCGAGATCCTGCAGGAGACCGTGTCGCCGCGTGAATCGCTCGACCGCGATCCCGGGCGGCAGCTCGATATTGTCCGGCACTTTCGTCGGGTCGAGAACGGCGAACGGAGAGACGGAGGTTCCCAGAAAACCCGACCCGATGATGCCGGCCCGGTGGCCAATCGCCACATTGTGCGGCAGGTCGAAACCTTCCGGCCCCAGTTCGGCTGCGGAAATCGCACCCAGACTCGGATGTTTCACGGTCTGCGACTGAACATAACCGGTATGCAGCTGGTAGACGGCCCGATCATGATTCCCTTCCCTGTTATTGGTCACCGAGCGAATCAGTGAAATATCCTGCATCTGCGTGGCCACACGGCTCCAGTCTTCGGCAATACGGATGCCACTGACAGCCGTTTCGATGGCCCGGGTTGGCCCGCCATTCTCCGTCCCGGGTTTGGGATCGAACGTCTCGAACTGGCTGGGAGCTCCCCGCAGAAACAGCAGAATGCAGGCCATCCCCCGTTTCTTCATTTCAGCAGCCTGGAGCGACAGAGCGTTTTTCCAGCCCGGCAGGGTCACTCCGGCCGCGCCCAGTGCGACTTTGCTCAGGAACGAACGGCGACCACAGCCTGCGTGCGCGCTGTGACGCAGCGAAGTGCGGTATGGATAAAACATGGGAGGTTCCTCGCAGCCTGCGGTCCGAAACAGCGATGTCAGCGCCTGGTCTGAAACTCCGTCGAGTTGATCAGCACCCAGAGGATATCTTCGAAGGCTTCAACGCGTTCGGTCGTATTGCGGATGTATTTAAGGCACCTGGTCAGTTCCCGCTCCGTCGGCTTGCGTGCCAGCACATGCCGGTATATCGCAGTGACGGCTTCCCCGTCGTCGGGACAGTTCCGGTGAAGCTGTCCAGGGAAGTTGGTACGAGTCGCCCTGATGCGTTTATTCAGGTCCGGATTATTCATGAGAAACAGCGTCTGCGGAATCGTCCCCTTAATCTCCCCGTACCTGATTGCCGGATCGAAATCGAACGCCTGCTTGAACTTGCCCTCCAGAATGCTGACATTGAACCGTTTCCCTCCCCGCGTGAGGAACTGCGAGTGGCCGAAACGGCCGAGCACCCGTTCCAGTGAATCCCACAGGACGTCAGCGCGAAGCGGGACCGGACAGGCGGCAGCGAGCCCCGCCTGCTCCCTCGACTTTCCCTTCGTATCGAGACGGCGCTGATACGTGTCGCTGTTCGCAATACTGCGGAACATCGCTTTCATGTCGTAATTCGACCCGCGGAAAGCAGCCGCCAATCGTGTCAGCACTTCACCGGCGACCACCGTTTTCTCCGGCCCCAGATCGTCCACGTTTTCGTAAAACGACTGGCCTGTCAGCTCGCGCCAGACCCGGTTGACCCAGGCCGCGGCGAACCAGTAATTCTCCGGATCGACAATCACATCCGCCAGAGCCTGCCGCCGCTCACGATCGCTCAGATTCCGGGCCGGCGCCCGACCATCCAGAAAACGCGGGTGGATAATCGAGGACGAATCCGGATCCTTCAGACTCACCATGCGGTGCTCGCGATCGGGGTGAATCACCAGCTGCACCCCCGTCAGTTTCGAGTCCTCAAACAGCTGCTGATATCTGATGCGGGAGAAATAAGCCGCCAGCTGGTGAAACTGCTCGCGTTTCCAGGACTCGGTAAAATGATCGTGGCACTGGGCACACTGAATCTGGATTCCCAGAAATACGCGCGACGTCTCGGCCGCCCGCTCTTCCGCTTCGTCGGTATCGTGGGCCACCAGGAAGAAGAGTTCGCCGCCGCTGGAATCGGGCCGGGGTTGCCAGCCCGGCTTTTTCACCAGGCCGCTGCTGGCGGAAACACTCATGGAGAAACGTAACTCACCTTCCGCCGTGAGAATATCCCGCGTGATCTCCCCCCAGCTGCGGTTTTCGCGAAACTGCTCGTACAGCCACTCTTCGAAACTGCGGGTCAACCCCATGCTGCGACGGTTGGTGATCCGGGCCGATACCACGTCCCGCCAGAATCGGGCCCAGTGACGGGCCCAGGCATCACTCTCCAGCAGCTGGTCGATCAGCCGTGCCCGTTTCGCGGGATCCGTGCTGTCCACGAAAGCAGTCAACGCGGCGGGGTCTGGCAGCTGGCCGGTCAGATCGAGAGAGACCCGGCGAATGAACTGCTCGTCGCTCGTCAGCGGCGCCGGCTGAACGTTGCGGGATTTCAGCTCCTTTGCCACCAGCGCATCGATTTCTCCCGGTGCGATCGGAGCGACCGAGGCCCGCCGCCAGTCTGCTTCCGTTAATTTTTGCTTCGCTGCAGATGAAGCCATGGACGAGCCGGACTGCGGCGTGGCAGAGGCAGCGACGTCTGAGGCATCTGCCCCGGCTGCGGGAACTGGCTGCGGATACAGCACGAGACAGCCGGCAGCCACCAGCAGCAGCCACCCGGCGGATGCGGCGATATGGGGCAGCAGACGAAAGGGAAGATGAGATCGGGACGAGCGGCCGGCCATAAATCCCTCCGGGCTTCTCCAGACAGAGTGGTGCCCTGAGTATCCGATGCGGCTGCAGGCAAATCAAGAAGCGTGGGGTGGGAAATGTGGCTGTGGTTTTCGGGCGGGCTTAGAATGGCTTCGGGTGGGAGAAATTTTATGAACAATGAGACTGAAGGTGGGATCCCTGGCAAACACGCAGCCAGTATGCGTCATTGATGGAGCCGGCGGGCGCGATTGAGACACAATTCCGGCAGGGCGGACGATCTATGGGTGGGCAGCTCCCGGAATCACTCAAGCATGGAAACCATCCGGCGAAACAGCGGCTGAGTGTGCCGAAAACAATGTTCGCCATGTGCTGTTTCGTCGTAGGCGGTCGCGAAGCGATCCATGCGGCGCTCGTACTGCTGGAGGTTGTTGAACCTCCTCTGATGCTGATAACGGGCCCATTATCGAACTTTATTAACTTTTCTCTGATGGGTGTTTTCTCGCTCGG
>JAGQPV010000645.1 GCA_020426545.1 Planctomycetaceae bacterium | reverse complement strand
CGAATCCCGCCAGGCGATTGATCTGCTCAGTTCGTCTGAGTCGCGGCGGGCCTTTGATCTCGGTCAGGAGTCGGCGGACACCCGCGACCGCTACGGACGGAACCGGTTTTCCCAGGGAGTGCTGCTTTCGCGGAGACTGGTGGAAGCGGGCGTGTCGCTGGTCCGCATCAACTGGACCCGCATCGAAGGCAAAGAGAACCAGGGCGGGTGGGATACGCACGCCAAACACACGGAATCCATGAAAAGCCTGCTGATGCCGATGATGGATCAGTGCTTCTCGGCCCTGCTGGAGGACCTGCAGGAGCGGGGCCTGCTGGATGAAACGCTGGTCGTGTGGATGGGCGAGTTCGGCCGCACGCCCCGGTTCAATGCGCGGGCCGGTCGCGATCACTGGGGCAAGGTGTTCTCCATTGCGATGGCCGGTGGCGGAATTCGCGGCGGCGTGGTGCACGGTTCGTCCGACCCGCAGGCCGCATACCCGCGGGAAGGCCGTGTCTCGGCGGCCGATATCACCGCCACGATTTTCCACTGCCTGGGCCTGCATGCCGATACGCCCATGCACGATGTTCTGGGCCGACCGTTCCCCATCAGCCGCGGGCAGGTGATCGAACAGATTCTGTGAGCACCCGGCCCGGGCTGTGCCCCCGGGGCGGGGCCATCACAGTTACTTCCGCACGCATTCCGCGGTTTCACCAGAGCGCTCCCCACCAATCCGCCCCGTGCGGGCATCAGGACTGGAACTGCATCCGAATGCTCAAGTTTGCTCTGCGAAACCTGCTCAGCCGTCCCACGCGGACATTGCTTTCATTGCTGGGCCTGACGGTCGCCATTCTGGGGATGGTGGGCCTGTTCTCGGTGGCGGTGGGGCTGGATCAGCTGATCAGCAGTACCTTCAATCGCATTCCCGGCCTGCTGGCAATGCAGCCGGGTGCGCCCATTCCGCTGTTCTCCCGCATTCCCACCGCGTGGGGCGAGGAAATTGCCGAGGTGCCGGGTGTCACCCGAGTGTCGCCCGAGATCTGGCAGCGGGTGAACGTGATCGACAGCAAAATGACGATCAGCCCGCCCAGGTTTCTGTTCGGGGCCGATATCCCCTCGCGGCTGGTGCTGGATTCCGGCATTTACCGCGATGAAATTCTGCCCGGCCTGGGGCGGTTCCTGGAGCCGTCCGATGCGGGCACGCTCAATACGGTCATCAGCCGGCAAATCGCCGAGGAATTCAACAAGACGGTGGGCGATACGCTGCAGGTCAACGGGTACGACCTGACGATTGTCGGTATCTATCACTGCGGCTCCATCCTGCTCGATGTGGCCATTATTCTGGATATCGACGTCGTGCGGCAGATGACCCGCTTCGAGGAGAACTCGGTCTGCGCGTTCTATATAGAATCCGACGGGGCGGTCGACGACGAGGAAATCGCGGTTCGTGTGCGGGAGAAGTTTCGCGGCCGCGAGCTGAAGCCCTTTCGTTCCTCGCTGGCCATGATGGCGGCTTCCCAGGGAGCGGGCGGAAGTGCGGGCGGGCTGAACTGGGAGAACATGGAAGCCCTGGCGGAGGGATCCGGCAGTCTGCCGGAAAACCCGGTGGCCCGCTTCATGACGGTCCTGTTTCGTTCGCTGCAGCTGCTGGCCGGAGACCAGGCTGCGGGCGGAGAGTTGCCGATGCCCGGAGAAGCGGTGGAAGAAGACGGCTCCACCGCGGGGGCGGCGGTCACATCGCCGGGGAAGAACGAAGAGTCGGCCGTTGCCCGGGCGGCGGCCGCGCCCGCTTCGATTACCGACCAGGATCCCGAGCTGCCCCTTGAGGTGCGGACTGCCAGCGAGTGGGCCGAGCGGTTCGACCGGTTGAGCGACGACCTCGATATCTTTCTGACAATCATGACCGGGATTGGCGTGGTCATTGCGGTGCTGAGTATCATCAATACCATGCTGATGAGCGTGACCGAACGGATTATCGAGTTCGGCATTCTCAAAGCCAACGGCTGGACCCGGGTGGATGTGCTGAAACTGGTGACGCTGGAAAGTGCGCTGATCGGTTTTGCCGGCGGACTGCTGGGCAGTTCCCTCGGGAAGGTGGCCACGTGGATCATCAACAGTAACTGGCCAACCCGGGTCAGTCTGTATGCCAGCCCGGGACTGCTGCTGTTCGGGGTGGGGTTCAGCCTGATGCTGGGTGTGGCCGGCGGACTGTACCCTGCAATGTGGGCCATGCGAATGATGCCAATGGACGCGATCCGTCGCGGCTGAGCAGGCCGGGGCAGGCTGTGGCCAGAGGACGATCGGATGTTGAGCTGATTGGTCTCGGACATCGGAAGCGATTTGCCCCTCCGCCGCCCTGGCTGGTGATGAAACTGTTCCCGCCGCCGGCCATCCCGGTTCGCCACCCCTGTCCGAATTCGAATCTGCTTCAGGCTCAGTCGCAAATATGCTTCGTCACGAAACTCTCCTGCGACTGCGCTGGCTGCCCCTGGCGGTCATGCTGCTGACCGCGCCGCTGGTGACAATAGGAGTTATCCGGCTGAAGACGGATTCCTCGGGGTTTGTGCAGTGGCTGCCCGACAACCAGCGGGACAAGCAGGAATATCTGCAGTTTGTCGAGCTGTTCGGCGGAGATGACTACGTTCTCGCCACCTGGCCGGGAGCCGGACTGAAAGACTCCCGGCTGGACAATGTGGCCGACGGCCTGCGGGAGGCGGATGCCCGCCGTGTGGCTGGGGGTGAACCTCCGCTGATCGACCATATCAACAGCGGGAATTCCGTCTATCGGGAGCTGATTTCGGAACCGCTCAACCTCTCGCCCGAAGAGGCCGTTCAGCGGCTGCAGGGGATTCTGGTTGGTCCGGACGGCGAAACGACGGGTGTCATCATTCAGACCACGCCCGCGGGCAAGACCCGTCAGCAGGATGTGATCGAGATGGTGCGTCAGGTGGCGTCCGACGCGGGCGGGGTCCCGGCCGGGGATCTCAAGCTGGGCGGAACCATTTATGAGGCTGTGGTGATCGAGCAGGCCACGCAGCATTCTCTCCGCAATTTTGCCCTGCCCATTCTGCTGATCACTCTGGTGCTGACTTTGTGGTGCTTCCGCAGTGTGCCGCTCGCGTTGATCGTGCTGAGCTGTGCCGTGTACTGCCGCAGCGTGAGCCTGGCACTGGTTTATTTTACGGGCAACACACTCAGCGCGGTGCTGGTGGTCATGCCGGTGCTGATTTACGTGCTGACGATCTCCGGGGCGGTGCACCTGGTGAACTACTACCGCGACGCCCTGCGTTCCGGCAGTGGTGCCAGGGCTCCGCTCGATGCGCTGAGGGCGGGCTGGCTGCCGTGCAGCATGGCCGCGGCCACCACAACCATCGGTCTGACTTCTCTGGCTGTCAGCGGGATTGGCCCTGTCCGGGATTTCGGTATGTATTCCGGGATCTCGCTGCTGATTGCGATTGCGTTTCTGCTGACTTTTCTGCCCGCCGCCCTCACATTTCTCCGCCCTCCAGAGCAGTCAGAAACAG
>JAGQPV010000644.1 GCA_020426545.1 Planctomycetaceae bacterium | reverse complement strand
AACAGAAACTGAGCGTCCAGTTCGGCCAGGCTTGAGGCATGCGACTGGCGGATTCGATGACCGGTATGCACCACCGGTGCGGCCAGCCAGGTCCAGGCTGGCTGCCACGGCGAAACCGAATCGAAGTCCTCGATACGGCATTCCAGCGGCTGGTGATAGTGAAGGGCTCCGGAATCGCCGTGCTGAAAGGCTTTCGACAGCAGGTGACTGTGGTTGATGGAATGATCCAGGGCGACATCGTACCGGGCCTGCGGCACCCGGCTGAGCACCGGCCGCAGAATCGTCACGCGGGGCTCCTGCCGGTACAGCGAAAAATCGAGGCCTTTCGGCGCCAGCAGAGCATCCAGACGCAGACTGTGAATCACCGCATCCCGTACGGAATCATCGACGCTGCTGCCATGCAGCAGCCGCACGCCGGTAAACAGGCAGCGGGAGGTGGCGTGGGCAGCGGTGATTTCGCGGGCCAGCCGCAGATGAAAATCGGCCACCTTTCTGCAGCGCCACTGCGTCCATTGCCGGGCGCCGTGGGAAGTCAGCCAGGCATGCCGCTGCTGGAACCGCGCGGCACCAGGCTCGGCCGGAACGCGGATGCCCGTCTCCTGCTCGAAGCGGGCGATGGTTTCGTCATCGTAGCCCCAGTTGAGGCCGGGAAGCTGCAGATAGCCGGAACTGCCCAGCTCCAGCGACAGGCCGCCGAACGAAGGATGGTGCCGATAGCGGGCTACAAATTCCCGCACCACCTCCAGCACGGCTTCCTGCACACGCGGATCGAGCGGGTTGTAACAGGGAGCGTGGCCCCGGCTTGTTCCCCGCGACTGCCGCCAGGTCCGGCCATCCCGGCCGGTCAGCTCGATGCCGCACTCCCGGCCGCCGCCCGCGGCCAGCTGCCGTTCCAGTGCGGGCAGGGGTGTGGAAAACTGCAGTTCGGGAATCAGCAGGAGACCTTCCCGGCCAAACAGACGAAACAGCAGTTCCACCACGTCTTTTCGGACGGGATCCTGCCCGGTGGCGAAGAAGATTCCCGAGTCATAGCGGGGGGCGGGCTGCAGATACTGGCTGGGATAAATGGTGCCGGCATCGGCCAGAACGGCCAGAATGCAGGCGTTGGATCCCCGGTTGCGCAGCAGCTGGACCAGCCTGCGGGAAGGCTCGAGGAATGTCTGCCAGTCGTCGAGGCTGCGTCCACTGGCTTCATCGAGTGTCTGTGTTCCGCCCAGTCCGGCGGCCAGCAGCGGCTTGTGCAGATAGGGCCCGGCCAGTCGGCCTCCCGGAGTGCGAACTTTCGCCGGCGGGCGGGTTTCGGTGGTGTCTGACTTTTCGGGGGACAGTTCGAACAGTTCGACGCGAGTCACCCGGGCCGGCCGGCCCAGACCGAAATCGTGCAGCAGCAGAACCGGGTCGCTGACTTTCGGCCAGAACAGAATCTCGTGGCGGACGGGTTGGCGAACTGCTGAGGAATCGGTTTCCGCGGGTGGTTTGTCCGCGACCATGTGCAGCTGGTATGTGGCATCGGGAGCGACGTGAAACCCGCTGTCGAGGCCGACAGGCAGCAACTGCCCGGCGGCGTTGGGTTCCAGCAGGCTGACCCCCTGAACTCCGGCCTGACCTGTGGATTCCGCATGAATGACGAGGCGATGAGGCTGCCCCGGGTTCCTGACTTTCAGCCGACTGGCCGACCACGAAACCTGGCTGTACTTCGCGCGGCGGAAGCTGTTCCGGTGGCGGGGCAACGTTCCGCGGCGGGGCAGCATCCGGCCGATGAATCGCGGTGACTTCTGCAGGAATTCCCGGGGTTCACTGGTGCCCACCAGTCGCGGGTGCCCCGGTGCCGCGGGATCAAAGGAATCGATGGGGCTTTCCGCCTGCCCGTCAATCGGACGGAAGTCGTCGGCCCGGGAACCTGCTGCCACCACCACGACCTGAATGACGGCATTGCGGCGGGTTTGGTCTCCCTGGCAGAGGGCCAGTTTCAGGTCGTACACGCCTTCGTCAGCGGGAAGCGTCAGCCGTAACTTCGCTGAATACTGAAACCGGCGGGCCGCATCGGACAACCGCTGGCGAACGACGGGCATCTGCCCTGATCGAACCGACTGGCCGCTGCGGGCCATATCGATCGACCAGTCCAGCCTGGCGGCTTCCTGTTTCGAGCCGGCCTGACCCGCGGGCTGAATGGAGGACACTGTCAGATCGAATGACTCTCCCGTGGAGAATACCAGGTGGGGCCGCTCGAATTCCACATTCAGTTCGGTGCCGGGTGCCCGCTGGATCATCAGCCGGGCCTGATTCTTCCCGAACGTGACCTGCCGCGGTGTGTGTGTCAGCTCGTCGAGGGTGAACCGCTGCCGCGTCTGCACCTCGGGCGAACCCGTGGACTGCAATGTCAGACTAAGTACCGCCCGGGCGGACGCTTTGACGGTGACATCGATTCCATCGAGCAGGCGGCGGCTGCGCCGCTGGAGCCAGACCGACTTTCCATCGATCCACAATGTGCCGGGTTCGTCGGCGCCGATTCCCAGCGAAGTTGTCGCGGTGAAGGCGCCATCGGAGAGTTCCAGCACGCCCGACCATTGCTCCGGTCGGGTGCTGCCCCACTCCAGCCGCAGGCGCACCGTCTCCGTCTCACCGGTCTGAGCCGATGCGGCAGGCGCCAGGCAAATGATCGTGGCCAGCAGCATCAGTGCAGCCACGACCCGAGGAGTGCGGAACATACTGGTGCCCTGTCCGGGCTGAGAGACTGAGATCCAGAACAGTGCCCCGCGGGGAAACGGCGGGAACACATTCCCGCCAGACCGGCGCAGCTGCCAGCCGTTGCGGGTCATCAGAGGAAAACGTCAGCGAAGATCGCGCAGTGGAACACCGCCACCCGTGCCGGAAAGCTGATTGCGGGACAGCGCAGGGCCACCCGGGGGAGAGTGCAGCAGGGCAGGGGGAAGTGCGGGATGATGTGAGAGTGAAGAGTGCGGAATTCTACTGATTGCCCGGATCTGCTCAACCCCGGTCTGGATCCGGGCGGATTTCACCCGGAATCACGGGAAAACCGCCTGTCGTGCCGGGCGGGCACTCCTTCCAGCTGGCCAGTTCCACAGGACAGCTCCGCAGGACAGCCGGAGCGAACGAACGGCCCGGAGCGGCTGAGCGTCAATCTGCACCTCGGGCAACCTGCGCCTCGGGCAATCTGTACCTTCGGAACGGTCTGCAACTGGAGAGACAGACGGAAACGGTATTTGCCCAGACAGGAGCAGTGGCCATCCTTTCTTCGGGCAGGGGCATCCGTCACAATGCACGCATCAGAATTTCTCGACCGCGCGGGCCGATTCCGGAATTCTGATCTGTATTCCGCAAACGTCCCGCCACCTTTGAGCGGGAGACAGAGGGTCTCCGCGGCACCTGCCTGGCAGCCCTCCCCTGAT
Source organism: Planctomycetaceae bacterium (assembly GCA_020426545.1). GTDB lineage: Bacteria > Planctomycetota > Planctomycetia > Planctomycetales > Planctomycetaceae > JAGQPV01. The sequence goes on along the minus strand of JAGQPV010000644.1, from coordinate 96 downwards.
TGCGCCCTGACAGGGCGCCGGCTTTCACTCATGCTGCTCGCGGATCTGACAGCGCGACGATGCCAGAGGATATTTATGTTCCAGTCTGATAACGAG
>JAGQPV010000643.1 GCA_020426545.1 Planctomycetaceae bacterium | reverse complement strand
AGCATGGCCACAACGATGAAAACCCCACGTACGGGACCGTCCGGGTACTCGCGGCCTGGCGGGAATGCAATCAGCTGGACGAACCGCCCGCCCGCCGGGCTGTCCGCTGGCTGCTGTCCGCGCAGAATGAAGACGGTGGCTGGGGCGGTGAACGGGGCACCCCCTCGACAGTGGAAGAGACATCCCTCGCAGTGGAAGTGCTGCTGTCGGCAGATCCTCAGGATCCCCGTGTGCAGCGGGGACTGAACTGGCTGGTGGCACGCACTCTCGACGGTCGCTATCGTGAAGCGACGCCAATTGGTTTCTATTTTGCCCGTCTCTGGTATTTTGAACGTCTGTACCCGCTGATTTTCCTCGCAGCCGCTTTGCGACGCGCCGGAAGGCTGCCCGGTTATTCCGGCAAACAGGAGTCAAAGCGTCAGCCCTCAGCGGGCACCGGCAACCACACGTTACCTGCTGATTATCCGCCGGTGGTCTGAACCCGCCCGTCAGCCACTCCCGCCTCTGTGGAGCTGTTTCAGACAGCTGACGGCAGAACCGGAGTCTGACGAACAGGTTCATGCCGACCAGCACGAAATTGAAACACGACAGAAGAGTGCACCCCGCAGGATGGCAAACCGCAGCCCTGCTGCGTCATACTGCAGGGCCGGGTGTTCCGTAAAGCCGCTCACAGCCAGTTCGCCTGCCGGCTTCCCGTCAGCGGGCCGATAACAGACTGTTGACAGGCCCCTGGACAATCCAGATCGCTCTGACGGATTCACCCGAACGAGCAGCCAGCCGGGACTTTCAACGGGCCAGTAACCCGAAGGAGTGCTTCGTGTCGATCGCACCCATCGAGCCGCACCAGACTGATGAAGCCGCCGCTGCGCAGTACAGCACCGCGCAGAATGGCGCCCCGCATGCGAAAGGGAACGGCACCGACGCTGCGGCCAGCCGCGCGGAATCCGCTTCCTCCGCGGAACAGTCTGACGGTTCGTCCCGTCCGGCTGACAATCCGGATGATGATGTGGAGCGTCCCGTCCGCCGCAAGCGGAACCGCAAAAGTACCAGCCACCTCAAAGCCGTCCCCGAAACACTTCCCGAGCGGGAAGCCATTCGCGACGCGGCAGAAGCCTACGCGAAAGAACTGCTCAAATCCCGGCCGTTCAACAAGGCCGAGCTGGAAAGCTACGGCCGCGAACTGCTGGAACAGATGGGCCAGCCGGAGAAATTCCTCGGCTTCGCGATGGTGATGATCGGCAACTTCTTCTGGAAGAGGCAGTTCCTCGCCACCCCGTTTGACCGGCGGATGCTGCTGCTGCCGCACTGCCTCAAACACGCCGAAGGCTGCCCGGCCGATTACGATGAATTCGGCCTCGACTGCGAACGCTGCGGCGCCTGCTCCATTGCCGATTACAAGGTGCGGGCCGAACAGCTGGGGTACAAAGTCCTGGTGGCCGAAGGCTCGCCGGTGGTGCTGAAGATTATCATCTCCGGCTATATCGACGCCATCCTGGGCGTGGCCTGCCTCAACGTGCTGGAAAAAGCGATCGACAAGGTGCTGATCGCCGGTGTGCCTTCCTACGCCGTGCCGCTGCACTCGGGCGACTGCCGCAACACGAAGCTCGATGAATCCTGGGTCTGGGCCGTTCTCGACAAATACGAGCCGCTGGAAGAAGAACCGGAAACCTCGAGCTACATCCCGCTGATGCGGGCTTCCAGCCGGATGTTTGAAGAAGATTTTTCGCAGCTGGTACCGCCTTCCCGCAGTACCACGCCCGCCGATGCGGCGTCGCCCCTGGGGCAGACGGAAGCGGTTTCACTCGACTGGCTGGCCAACGGCGGCAAACGGTTCCGTCCCTTCATCACACTGGCCGCTTACGATGCCGTCACCGGAGGCGAACACCAGAAGGCGGGAGCGGGTGCTGCCAGTTCCACCGGAGAAGGGGCACCAGTCTTTTCCGATGCGGTCCGCAAAGTGGCCATTGCGATTGAAGCCTTCCATAAGGCCTCGCTGGTTCACGACGACATTCAGGACGGCGACCTGTACCGCTACGGAAACGAAACCCTGCACCGCCAGCACGGTGTGGGCCCGGCCATCAACATGGGCGACTGGCTGATCGGGCTGGGTTACCGCCTGCTGCACCAGGCCCGCACGGAAATCGGAGCGGAAGCCGCCTGCGACATCATCGAGCGGATGGCCTCGGCCCACATCAAGCTGTGCGATGGCCAGGGCGCGGAAATGGCCTGGCAGAACGGCAACTGCCTCGACGTCGAGCCAATCGACGCCCTCAAGATTTATGCCCTGAAAACGTCCCCCGCCTTCGAAGCCGCTCTGTACGCGGGACTGCGAATGGCCGGCCCGGTCGATCAGTACGAGGAACTGATTCCCGCCTTCACCCGGCACGTGGGAGTCGGCTTCCAGATCCTGAACGACCTCAAGGACTGGCAGGGCGACGACAACAACAAGCTGGTCGCCGGGCAGGACGCTCTCGCCCTGCGGCCGACCGTGCTGCTGGCCCTCGCCCTGCAGGCCGCTTCGCCCGCACAGACAGAAGCCATTCAGCAGATTATGGAAGCCCGCGATCCGAACGAGATGCAGATCGGCCGGCTGCGGAAAATCTTCTCGGAATGCGGCGTGTTCGAGAAAGCCGAAACGCTCGTTGACCGCTCCCGCGAGCGGGCCGAAGCTCTGGCCGACAGCGTCGAACCGGAACAGCTCCGCCAGCTGCTGTACTTCTTCGTCGATACCATCCTGGCGGCGGAAACTCCGGAACAGAAACCCGACACGAACGTGCTGGTCTCGCTGCCGATTGCCTGAACCACAGGCAGGCATCAGGGATCAGGTGCCAGGTTTCAATGCGAACCTGAAGGCGCAACCAGTGCGCCCATCCCTCTCCCGATGCCACGTGGAGCAACGACCGATGCAGCCAGCCAGGAACCACGGCAGCAGGACCAGATCTCACAGCAGCTGGTCCCGGCGGGAATTTCTCGGCAGTACCGCGGCTCTGGCAGCGGGCGGTTCGCTGGGGCTGACCGGCCTGGCTGCGCCCCATTCGACAGCTGCTGCGGAATCGAAGCCGGCGAAGCGGGTGCAGACGGTCCTCGGGCCGGTTGAAGCGGCAAAGCTGGGCACCGTGCTGATGCACGAGCACGCCCCGGTGGTCGACTGGTCGGAACTGTATGAAACAGCTCCCGCCCCCATCGAGCCGGTGCGAAAGAAGCTGCTGGACGAATCAGCCCGCCTGCTGGACGCCTTCCATGCCACGCTGCCCGCAGGCGAAGGCCCCGGCGCGATTGTGGAAACCACGCCGATCCGCGTCGGCCGGTATCCCCGGTTGCTGGCAGAGCTGGCTCAGCAGACGAAAGTCCATCTGATCGCCGCCACCGGCTTCTGGTGTGAAGCGCTCGCTCCGCAGCATCCGTGGGCGGTCCGCCTGAGTGTGACTCCCGGCGGCACGGAGCAGATGGCCGAACTGTTCGTCCGCGAAATCACCGAAGGGATGGAAGACCCCACTGGCGACTGGGGAG
>JAGQPV010000642.1 GCA_020426545.1 Planctomycetaceae bacterium | reverse complement strand
AGCTGGTCAGTCTGCTGCCGGGCCTGACCGGCGCATTCCTGCGACGTGGATTCTACCGCAGCGTGCTGCCGCGTTGCGGCAGCGGCGTATGGGTCGGTTTCGGGGCCATCCTCTCACACCCGGAGATCTGCATCGGTCACCATGTGTATGTCGGCCCCTACTGCGCTCTGGGGCAGGTCACCCTGGAGGACGATGTTCTGGTCGGGTCGCACGTATCGATTGCCAACGGTGGCCGGCAGCACGGAATCGCGAGGCTCGACATTCCTGTCCGCGAGCAGCCGGGCGAGTTTCCGCGGGTGACCGTTGGCCGGGACTCCTGGATTGGGGATCGTGCTGTCATTCTGACCAATGTCGGGCGGCACTGCGTTATCGGTGCCGGTGCCGTGGTGACGAAGTCGGTGCCGGACTACGCGATTGTGGCGGGCAACCCTGCACGGATCATCGGATCACGCCGGGATGATCCGGAGGATGCTCCGCCGTCCGGTATGGCGGAGTCGATGACGGCCTGATCGAAGAGGCCGACTCGATTTCTGTGAACGCTGCACACCGGCACCGGGGTTTCCTGGCTGGTGACGGCAGTTGTCACCACGGCGACAGACTTGAACAGCGGTAAGCACGCAATCAATGCACTTCGGACGCAAGCCCCATATCTGTCAGCTCGTGCACAGCCTTGATGTCGGTGGGGCGGAGCTGCTGGCAGCACGGATCGCGCGGCAGTTGCGCCCTGAGTTCGACTTCTCGTTCCTCTGCCTTGATCGGGAGGGGACGCTGGCTGACGAACTGCGGGCCGATGGGTTTCCGGTCCAGCTGCTGGGACGGGAGGCCGGCGTCGACTGGCAGGTCCCGCGACGGCTGCGCCGTCTGGTGCGGCAGAATCAGATCGACATGATCCATGCGCACCAGTATACACCCTTCTTCTATGCGTTGAGCTGCAGGCTGACGGGGGCGGGGCGGCCCGTGCTGTTCACTGAGCATGGACGGTGGTTTCCGGATTTCCCCAGCCGAAAGCGAATGCTGTTCAACCGCCTTCTGCTGCGAAAAAAGGATCGGGTGACTGCTGTTGGCGAGGCCGTCCGTCAGGCTCTGATCAGAAACGAGGGGCTTTCGCCTAGACGAGTGCAGGTAGTTTACAACGGCATCGATCTACTGCCGTACCGCGCGGCCGGGGAAAGCAGCGTGTGTCGGGAGTCGGTACGGGCAGAACTGGGGATAGGTGCAGATCAATTCGTCATTCTGCAGGTGGCGCGGCTGGATCACCTGAAGGATCATCTGACCGCCGTACACACGATGGCCCGGGTTGTTGACCGAAACCCGGCGGCAGTGCTCTGTCTCGTCGGTGACGGAGAAGAACGACCACGCATTGAAGCAGAGATTGCCCGGCTGCAGCTGGGCAATCATGTTCGGCTGCTGGGGCTGAGGCGGGACGTTCCGCAGCTGCTGGCTGGCGCGGATCTGTTTCTGCTGACCAGTATCAGTGAGGGCATTCCGCTGACACTGATCGAGGCCATGGCGGCTGGGGTGCCGATTGTCTCCACCGATGTGGGTGGTGTGAGCGAGCTGGTGCAGCACGGGCAGACGGCGCTGCTGGCTCCGGCAGGAGATGCGGAACAGCTTGCCGGCTGCGTGCTGCAGCTCATGGCCGATCAGGAACTGCGAAAAACAATGATGGACAGGGCAGCGGAAGTGGCCGAACGACAGTTCTCTGAAGACCAGATGCTCTCGGAGTATGAGAGACTGTATCGAGAGATGCTGCCGGCCTGTCGCTCAGCACGGGTGTTGCAGCCTGCGGGCTGCCCTGCGGAATGATTAATGGCGTTCGTGTTTTCTTTGATTCTGATCCTGATCCGGTTTTGGCGTGCAGCAGTCTTCTGATTGGATTTCCGGCGAAATGACAGAAGAGACCGAGACACGTCAGCAGCTGCTGCCCGACGAGCTGCACAGCACCGCTGATCCGCAGCCGGAACTGCTGGTGTTCGCCGACGACTGGGGCCGGCACCCGTCAAGCTGCCAGCACCTGATATCGCGACTGCTGCCCCGTTACCGGACTACCTGGGTCAATACGATCGGGATGCGGTCTCCCCGGTTCGATCTGCAGACGATTCGGCGTGGAATTGAGAAATTGTCGCACTGGTCGCCAGCTGCACAAGCCGATGCTCTGCAGTTGCCGGAGAATCTGACCTTACTGAATCCTTACATGTGGCCCGAATTCCGCACCGGTGCGGGGCGTGCTATGAACCGCCGGCTGCTGACCTGTGCACTGCGGCAGCGGGTGCTGGCAGCCAATGGGCCTGTTATCGGTATCACAACGCTCCCCATCGTCGCCGACCTGATGGACCGGCTGGGCCTTGAGCGGTGGGTTTATTATTGCGTCGATGACTTCAGTACCTGGCCCGGCCTCGACCACCGTCCGCTGGAAGAGATGGAGGAGCTGCTTATCTCCGGGGTGGATCGGCTGATTGCGGTGAGCGAGAACCTGCATGATCGCCTGTCTGCCAGAGGTCGTGAAGCCAGACTGCTGCCACACGGGATCGATCTGGATTTCTGGAGTGTTCCACAGTCACCGGGAGGCCTGCCGCAGCCGGCGTCGGCTACCGACCCGTTGATCGTCTTCTGGGGGCTGATTGACCGGCGGATGGATGTAAAGTTCGTGCATCGGCTGGCCGACGATCTGGATTCCGGGACTGTGCTGCTGGCCGGTCCTCAGGATTGTCCGGATCCGGCCCTGCTTCGACATCCCAAAGTCGTGGCGACCGGGGCTCTGCCCAGAAGTGAACTGCCCGGCCTGGCTCAACGGGCGCGTGTGCTCATTATGCCGTACGACGATCTACCGGTGACACAGGCCATGCAGCCACTGAAACTGCTGGAATACCTGGCCACATCGTGCCCTGTCGTGGTCCGCAATTTGCCGGCAACGCGGGACTGGACGGACTGCCTCGACCTGGCAGAGACGGCGACAGAGTTTTCACGACTGGTGCGTCAACGGTTGCGGGAGGGCCTGCCTGCCTCGCAGAGGGCGGCTCGCCGGCGGCTGGAGCATGAAAGCTGGGAGGCCCGGGCTGCGGAATTTGAACGGATCCTGGTTGATTGATCGAGGTTTGCTGGGAACTGACGAGGCGATGCAGCAGACCGTATCGATATCCTTCCGTCGCCAGTTGTCTGAACACCCCTCCATTGACTGCAGCGCGGGCAAGAACCGACTTTTCGTCCTTGTGTCTCCCGCGGTTAGTCCTGTGCTGGCGATTCCCCCATCAGTGACAGGTACCGGAAACCCACTGATGAGAGCCGGCATTTCTGCTTCAGTCTGACTGATCAACCCCAGCTGTTATTGTGTCCTTCGACTGGCATTGCGGGGGAAATCAGCGTGACAATTAGAGAAGGACTAAGAACTCTAATGGCACTTGAGTGGATTCGGAATGCTGTCAAGTCAAATCCTGCGGCCTACCGGACGCTGTACCCCATTGTAGCGGGTGCTCGAGTATTGGCACGCAAGATCAGACACCGGATGGATGATC
>JAGQPV010000641.1 GCA_020426545.1 Planctomycetaceae bacterium | reverse complement strand
GGCTGTTTTCCGTCAGCGTTTCATTGCCCCGGTCGCCGTAATAACCGATGGCTGACGCACAGACCATGACTTTCGGTGGTGCGCTGCAGGCGGCCAGAGCATTCGACAGCAGCCTGGTGCCGTTCACGCGGCTGTCGCGAATCCGCCGTTTGCGGGCTTCGTTCCAGCGGCCGGAGGCGATCCCTTCACCGGCCAGATGCACCACGGCGTCGAACCCGCTGACGGCTTCGGTATCGAGCTGGCCGCTGGCGGGATCCCACGTGATGGTCTGCATGCCGTTCGTGCTGCTGCTGCGGCTGAGGGCGACGAGTTCGTGCCCGCCGCCTTTCAGGTACGAGACGAGGTCGCTGCCCACGAGTCCCGAAGCACCACTGATGAGGATACGCATGGTGGCTTTCTCCTTTGCCTTCGCGTCGGCAGCCGCTCTCCACAGGGCGGCCACGTCGTGCCGGGTAATGTGATGTCGCCAGCGAAACATGCGGTCCAGCTTCCGCTGTACCATTCTGCGGCCCGCCAGCTGGCCGAGCCAGCCCAGCGGCAGCCGGTATTCGATGCTGTCTGTCAGCCGGCACTGTGCCTGCACCGCGGAATCGGCCGGCTGCGGCTGCTTCCCGGGCGAGAACTGATGTGAGTGCCGCCAGCTGGCAAAGGGGCCGCTGGTCTGGACATCCACGAATTCATGGGGCGGGCGGTAGTTTTCGTGCCGGGCAACCCATCGCAGCTGCAGCGGCCAGTGGCCCACCAGCAGCTCGGTGACGTCTCCGTTGTGAATACTTCCCTCGCGGCGGGCCAGCTGGACTGGTTCCCACGGTGGAATCAGCCGTTCGAAGGCGGCGGGCTGTTCGTGCCAGTTAAAAGTGAACTCGACCGGGGCATTAATGTCGCAATCGCCCGACCAGTGCTGCCCGGTCATAGCTGCCTGCCTTCTGTATAGAACGTGATTCAGCCCGGTCTGTTTATGGTTTACATGACTCGCAGCATTCGATGGATAGTTTATTTCCCTTCTGGTCCGTGGCATTTGAATTGAGATCGTCACGATCCAGCGAGCAGAGCTTTCGCCTCACTGTCATGCTCTTACCTTCCTCGACAGTCTGGTGCGGGCCGTTGATGTGTCGGCAGTCAGACCGGTGGAGCATTCCTGTGCCATTGCCGAGGTCGTTGATAATGTAACCGTCAGGATTATCGGATTTCCATTGTATGAAATCGTCATGATCGCGTTTTTTCGCTGTGTCCTGGAAAACCGCCGTCATTGCTCGAATCTCCATCAGGGTCTGCTGTGCTTTCCCGAGTGCGACAGCTGGGTTTCGAGGACTCAACCCAGCCTACGGGCTATAGATTGATACGAGGCTGTTGATCCGCCCCTCACCTTAATTCTCTCCCCACGGGGGAGAGGAGGAAGAAGCGGGCCGCGGAGTCTGCATCTTATGGTGCTGGTGACCGGTCGGTGTATTGGCGGAAATAAGTCAGGCACAGCCTGACCTACTGTGTACATATTATATGTTGAGTTGTGTTATCGGCACCACGGGGCTTCGCCGGGTTGGGTGATTTCATCGAGTGGCCACAGCGGCCGGTTAACATGCTGGTAGGTTAGGCGGCTCAGGTTCGGCGGAGCACAGCCGGGGCAGTCGGACAGCAGGCAGGCGGCCGCGAAGGATTCGTATTCGGCCCGGAAGCCGGCTGGCGACTTGGCGACCACAATGCCGCAGGTTTTCGGATCGAGGCCCGCGGCTTCATACAGTCGGGGGGTGCTGCCGGGGCCGCTTTTCTCGGTCAGTAGAACAGTGACATCTCCCGAGCGGATCACGGCCCCGCGGCCCATGCGAATGGGCAGGTTGCTGCCGATGTGGCCGTCGAGCACGAAATTGACTTCCAGCAGACGTTCCACGGTGCCCTGGAAGAGGACCGGGCTGGAGTATTCTGGCGCGAAGCCGGCCCCCACCCGGGCTTCGAAGGGACTGTTCACACCGGCCTGCCAGGCAACCTGAACGGCTGCGGGATCGACCAGGAAAGTGAGAGCCCCGTGCGGAATCTCAGGCCGGGCCAGGAATTCGGCCAGGAGGTGAGTCTGGTCTCCGGGTGAGCCACTGTTGGTCGCGTCGGCTCCGTCGCCGATGACCACAGGGAAACCGTCGATTTCCAGAGCACGGTCGACCACGGCAGCGGGCGTGAGACGTTCGACGGAAGACATGGTTTCCCGCAGATTCCAGCACTGTTCGGCCAGTTCATCGACGGATTGCCGCAGAGCGGGGGTTGCGGCCGTGGCGGTGAGCAGGACCGACCAGCCCACCTCGGGGCTGTCGACCCACGGCATGGTCATATACAGGCCGGCGGAGAGGACTTCGGGCTGCTGCTCCAGTTGCTCCAGCCGGCGGTACAGCGGGGCGGGCGGTCCGGTGAAGGTGTTGTGCAGTTCTGCCGGGGTAATCATGGGCAGTTTGCAGTGGATGGTGGCCGGACGGATGTTGTCGGTCAGCATCTTCCGCAGTGCGGCGGCCGACCGCTGGCCGGTTTCGGCGGAATCCAGATGCGGGCAGGCATGGTAGCCAGTGAGGACATCGGCACTGGCCAGCATGCGACGGGTGATGTTCGCATGCAGGTCGAGCGTGCCGAGAATGGGGACGTCGGGGCCGACGATCTCACGGACGAGTTCCAGGGCGGCGCCGGTTAAATCGGGTTCGCCTTCAGCGGCCATGGCCCCATGCAGGGCGAGGAAGACCGCGTCGAGCGGGCCTTCGGCCTGGGCGGTCTGCAGCTGTTCCCGCAGCATTCGCTGCATGGTCTGCCAGGTGTCGTGGTCGACCGGTCCCCAGGGCCAGCACACAAACCGCACCAGCCCGGTCAGTTCGACGGAATCCGGCCAGTCGTTGACGGCGGAGACGAATCCGCCCAGCTCGCCGGTTGCCCCGTATTCGCTCAGCATGTCGCTGCCGGCGGCGACGCCCCAGTTTTCAAAGTCGGCCAGGGTGCTGGCGTTGCGGTTGAAGGTGTTGGTTTCCTGCCAGATCTGGCCGACAGCGATACGGAGCGGACGAGTCATCGGGGGGCCTGTTGCTGTTTCGTCAGGACGGTCTGCAGAGGTTCAGCAGTGGAGTATGCTGCCCGTGGGATTATATGCCAGCCTGAAATCCGGCAACTGCCCTGTCCCTGTTCAGAGCCGCCTGGGTGATACGGGGGGAGTGGTCGGTGGTCAGGGGTCAGGATTCAGGGAAGAAAGGGAAGAAGAGAGGAGATGGCCCCTCACCCCAACCCCTCTCCCGCCGGGAGAGGGGCGGAAGGCAAGAAGGAAATGGCTGGGCCCGACCTGCCTGCTCCGTCTTTCTGGATGTTCCCGCTCGACTGTTCCCGGCTGTTTCCGCATGGCGTTTCAGGCAGGCTGATCGCCGTCTGCAGCTGTTTCGGCTGTGGATTCCGCCGTGAGCTGGCTGGTGAACGATTCGCCCAGGGCCTGCTCCAGATGGGTGGTTTCGAGCGAGAGCAGCTGCTTCATGGCCGTATAGCGGGCAATGCTGCGGGACTGATGGTC
>JAGQPV010000640.1 GCA_020426545.1 Planctomycetaceae bacterium | reverse complement strand
ACTCCCGGGAGCGGTTGCTTTCCGAGTCGGAAGGCGGCCGGCTGAGCGTCCGCAGGTAGGCTTCGCGGATCAGCTGATCCATATCGAGCTTGCCTCCGTCTGCCGGTTTCTTCTTTTCCTGCGTGGCGGGACGGGGTTCCGGGGAGGGCTGTCTGCCGGCGCCCCTGTTCCTGTCTTCAAACCGACTGCGAAGCTGGCTGAGCCGTTCCTCCAGGCGAGAGGCCTGTTCGGTATTGCCGTCCTGTTTCAGTTTGGCGATGCGCTGCTGAATCCGCTTCACCTGCTGTCTGAAGTTGGCGGGATTCATACCGCGACGCCCATTTTGCGGCCGGTCGGCTGCCGCACTGCGGGAGGTTCCCGTGACTTCCGCCACCCAGCTGTTCCGCGGGTCGGACAGGAGTGTGGCCACTTCCTGATCGTTCCGCAGGAACACCGTCTGCAGCAGGCTGGCTTCCATGGAGCGATCGCAGTCGCAGTTACTTTCCCGTGTTGAGCGACCGAAGATCGTGAGGGCGTAGTCTGTATTGCGGCGGGACGGGCCGGCCAGTGCAATCGCGCGGCCTTCCAGACTGGTCTGCATGGCGACAGCGGCTTCCGTGCGGGCCGTGGCCTGCCGCAGAATATCCCACACCACTTCCGCCGGCAGACGCCGGGGAACCGCGCGGCTGAAGTTCCGCTCGTCCAGACGGTTCGTATCGTTGGGCTGCCAGGACCGCTGGTAGGTATCGCTGAGAGCGATGGTCCGCAGCAGGTGACGGATGTTGTAACCACTGGCGATGAAATCGGCTGTGAGCCAGTCCAGCAGTTCCGCGTTCCGGGGCGGGTTGGCCAGGCTCATGTCATCCGGCGGTTCGACGATTCCGGAATGGAACAGTGCGGCCCAGGCCCGGTTGACGAAAGCACGGGCGAAGTACGGATTCCGGGGATCCCGCAGCCAGTCCATCAGCGGCTGACGCGGGTCTTCGAACTGTGTCAGGTCGATGACTTCGCCACCCAGCAGTTTCGCTTCGTCGGCTCTCTGGCCGCGTCCTCTGCGCTGCTGCGGGCGACGGTTCCGCTGCCGCGGATTCTCGGGCCGGGGAGCGGTGATGTAGACTTCATCGAAGGGGACAACTTTCCCTTCACCCAGCAGCTTCTGGTATTCGCGACGGGCATCGTTGCCCCGCTTCGCTTTGACTCCCAGTGATTCATTCAGTTCGGCAATTTCATCCCTCGCATCAGGATTGGAACCGAAGTTGATTCCCTGAAAGAAACCGGTGAACTGCTCAAAATCCTGCTTTGTCCACTGGTCGAAGGGATGCTTGTGGCACTGGGCACACTGGATCCGAATTCCGAGGAACGAGTAGGCCACGCTGAGCGCTTTGTCGGTCGGTTCGCGAACTGTCCGCCGGGCCCAGAAATACGGCATGTATTCCCGGTCGGCAAATTTGCCCTGGGGTTCCTTACCGTACAGATCGCTCATGGCGGTGGCGTATTCGGTGAAGCTTTCGCCCTCGTTGCGGCTCTTGCCGAGAATGATGCCCGCCGCCAGTTCGTCGTATGGGACGTTGCGGCTGAGACGGTCGCGAATCCAGTCGTACCATTCCTGCACCGCCTGATCGCGGGCGGGCGTGACGTTGTTCAGCGATTCGCCATTGTTCGAGGTGATGTCGCACAGACGGGTGGCCCACCACGCCGCCCATGTGGGACGCTCCAGCAGTTCATCGACCTTGCGAGCCCGTTTGTCAGCGGAAGAGTCCGCCAGAAAGGCTTCGACTTCTTTCGCGGTCGGAAGTGTACCAGTGAGGTCGAGGCTGACCCGCCGCAGGAATTCGGCATCGGTACAGGTTTCGGAAGGGACGATTCCCAGTTTACGGAGCTTCGTCAGCACGTGCCGGTCGATTTCCGTACCGGCCTGAATCTGCGGGAAATCGTCACCGCTCTGTTTTGACACCGGCTGCAGCACGGGGACCGGCACCACGGCCCGGTCGTAAAACAGGACGACGTGCGTATCGCCAGGTGTGCCCGCCGTCACGAGGTCCGGGCTGTTCATTTCGGCGATCTGGTCGTCGTTCGACTGATAGCGGCACAGAGGCGTGACGTCTTCCCGGGACCCGTCCGACCAGACAGCCACGGCCTGCAGCGGGGAGGTTTCACCGGCGCGGGTGAAGACAATCTCGGAGGGGGTCACTTCGAGGCGGAGCAGAGTCGCCGGTTTCTCGGGGGCCGGCAGGGCGCCTCCTTCGATCCAGCGGGCCAGGACGCGGTACTCCCAGGAATCCACATCCATCCGTCGGCCGCCCTCATGGGGAATGGCCACGGTCGGCTTCTGCAGCATGAGGCTGGCGGCCGCATCTTTCGGAGTGGCCCGTGGTTCCTCGCCCTCCGTCAACTGCTCGTGATCGAACTTGAAATCATAGCCGAACAGAGACAGGCGAAAGCCACCCTGTCCCTGAAAGGAGCCATGGCAGGAGCGGCCACTGCAGCCCAGCCGGCCCAGCAGGGGAACAATATGTCGCTGAAAATCCGGAACTTCCTCGCCGGCGGCTTTCGGGCTGCTTTCGGCAAACCTCTGGCTGACCGGGGGAGTCACTTCGGCTGTTTCCCCGGCGACTGTGCGGTTCGGGCCGCCAGTCAGTGAGGCGGCCACCAGCACGAGGGCGGTCGGTATGAGAGACGTGGAGCGAGGCCTGCGAAACCGGCTGAATCCTGTCAGAGCCATCTAGAGAGTCTCCCTTATTCCTTGAATCAGGCTGCTGAATGCGCCAGGGAACCAGACTGAGGACCGGAGGGATCCCGCCTGTTGCCGAGGAAATGACTGATCAACTTATTGCGGCAGCGGAGCCACCACCGGCGACCGCTGTGGAGCGCCTTCTTGAGCAGCGGACTGCTCTGAACCGGGACGATCGGCCTTCCCCGCAGAGGCTGGTCTGCCGGAAGAGGCCGGTCTGGTGGCAGAGACCGCGGTGCCAGCCGGCCTGGTCGGTTTGCCGCTGGAACTTCTCCGCCGCAGCATTCGCTGCACTTTCAGAAAATCCCGTTCCACCTGGGCAGCGGGGTCGGCTTCGATCCGGCCGAGCAACTGCTGCACCTGTTCCAGGCGGGTGGTCAGCCGGTCATGTTCGTACTTCAGTTCCTGCTGCCTGACGGCCAGCCGTTCCTGCAGCAGATGCCGCAGATCCTCCGCGAGACGGGGAGAATCATCCGCCGACATGCGGGCTGCCAGCAGGCGAATGCGGGAATCGAGTTTCCAGCCAGCCAGTGCGGTTTCGTAGCGACCAGGCGTGGTCTGCCGCATGCGATGGAATCGTTCGCTGGAGCGAGCCAGCTCTCCCACGGCCTGCTGATACTGACGCGGACTGGACTGCTCCAGCTGGTCCAGCAGGGGAATCAGTTCGGGGTGATTGGCCGCCGCAAAAGTCCGTGCCGCGGCTGCCTCGGCGGCAACCTTCGCTCCGGCCCCGGACTCTGCGGTTGTCTTCTTCCTGTCCGCTGCGGAACCGCGTACCGTCGGACTGCCAGCAGACGCCTTCCGGACGGGACGGCGTTCGGGCTTCTG
>JAGQPV010000639.1 GCA_020426545.1 Planctomycetaceae bacterium | reverse complement strand
GCACCCGCAATCTTCAAACATCTTCAGGCCACGGGAGCTCAGGCTCCGGTGGCCTGTTCTCATTGGGCGGCAGCAGTTCCTCCCCGTGAGCCGTCGCCCGCAAATGCCCCGGCTGATCCCGAGGCACCGCAGAGCCTGTCCCCGCAGCCACGGCCGGGATTGCGGAAAATGTCGACTTTGAGCCCCGGCACGCGGGAATCTTACATTCCATTCCGTTCACCGGGTGCTACAATCGCGACGACATGGTGACAGCAGCCCGGCAGGCTTCTGACAGCCTGCATTCTCTAGTGTCGCTGATTGCACAGGCCCCGGGGTTCGAAGAGGTGGTTGCGGCATTGCGCCGGAGCCAGACCGCAACGATCAGCGGAGCGTGGGGCTCAGCGTCCGCGCTGACGGTGGCTGCTCTGGCGGCAGAGGCTCCCGGTCCGCTGGTGATGATTCTGCCCCGCATGTCCGACGTGGACGATTTCGCCCGCGATCTCGAAGCATTCACAGGGATCTCCGTGCCGCAGTTTCCCGCTTGGGAAACACTCAACCGGGAGCATTCCGCTGCCGACCCCATCTTCGGCCAGCGACTGCGGATTCTGACGTCGCTGGAATCCACCGCCCCGCCCGCACTGCTGGTGACCAGTCTGCCCGCACTGCTGCAGCCGGTTCCGTCCCGCGCCACCCGCGAAAGCTCCTCCCGCACCTTGCGGGTGGGCGACGAAGCAGACCCGGAAGTCCTGTTCAGCTGGCTGGTGGAACGTGGCTTTGACCGCGTCCCCGCGATCGAAGCGCCGGGCGAATTCGCCGTCCGCGGCAGCATTCTCGATGTCTACCCACCCGGCGCGATTGACCCGGTCCGCATCGAATTTTTCGGAGATGAAATCGAATCCATTCGCGGGTTCGATGTGGAATCACAGCGGCAGACGGACTCCCTGACCGAAGTCCTGCTGACCCTTGTCACCCCCGTCGATCTGAACCAGCTTGAGGAGCCCGACGCACCGCCGCTCCCGGGTTCGCCAAATACTGTCAGCTCAAACGGCGATTCCAGTACCGCGGAGCCTTCCGGCACCGCCGCCGCCGGCACTGTGGCGCATGCTCTCGATTCCCTCCCCGCAAATGCCTGGATCGTCCTCGCGGAACTGCAGGACCTGGTCGGTGAAGCCCGTTCCTGGCTGGCCCGCACGGGCGATCGCAGTGGTCTGTTTACCGTCGATTCGACGCTCGAACGGACGACCCGCCACCCCACCGCCACCGTCGCGGCGATCGTGTCGGCTTCGGAAACAGCAGCCGCCTGCCAGCTGCACGTCGAATCGGTCGAGCGGTTCGCCCGCCCGCGAAAAGAAGCCCTCGACGAGCTGAACGAAGTCATCGGCCCCACGGGCTCTGCCCTCATTGCCTGCCATAACGAGGGAGAGCGGGAGCGACTCGGCGAACTGATTCAGGAAGCCGAACTGGAATCGGCCAGCCGCATCCGGTTGTGTGTCGGCACGCTCAGTCGCGGATTCCGCTACGTCTCCGCGGAACTGGTGGTCCTCAGCGATCACGAACTCTTCGGTCGCACGGCCGTGCAGCAGCACGCCCCGGCGCGAAAGAAAAGTGCCGACTCGCGGGCCATCGACAGCTTCCTGCAGCTCAAGGAAAACGACCTCGTCGTTCATCTGACGCACGGCATTGGCCGGTATCGGGGAATGACAGTCCGTGAAGCCGAAGACCGCACCGAAGAACATCTGGTGCTGGAGTTTCACGATGCCGTGCGGGTGCTGGTGCCGGTCTCGCTGATTCATCTGGTGCAGAAGTACGTCGGCGCCACGAAGGCCGCGCCCCGTCTGTCGCGAATCAGCAGTGGTACCTGGGCGAAGAAGAAGCAGAAGGTCGCCCAGGCCGTGCAGGACATGGCCAGCGACATGCTCCGGCTGCAGGCTGCCCGCGACAGCCGCCCGGGAATCGAATTTCCTCCCGATTCCCACTGGCAGCAGGAATTTGACGCCGCCTTCCCCTATGTGGAAACCGAAGACCAGGTCGCAGCCATTCTCGATGCCAAACGGGATATGGAGCAGCCCCGGCCCATGGACCGGTTGATCTGCGGAGATGTCGGTTATGGCAAGACCGAAGTCGCCATGCGGGCCGTGTTCAAAGCTGTCGATGCGGGGCGCCAGGTGGCTGTCCTGGTTCCCACCACCGTCCTGGCCGAGCAGCACTACCGCACTTTCTGCGAACGCCTGGCCGAATACCCCTTCACCATCGAGGTTCTGTCCCGCTTCCGCACGAAGAAAGAAACAAAAGACGTTCTCGAGCGAATGGATACCGGTGCGGTCGATATCGTGATCGGCACGCACCGCATCGTGCAGAAGGACGTCCGCTTCCGCGATCTGGGGCTCATCATCATCGATGAAGAACAGCGGTTCGGCGTGGAAGCCAAGGAAATGCTCAAGCAGCTGCGGCTGGAAGTCGATGTGCTCACGCTCAGCGCCACCCCCATCCCGCGCACGCTGCACATGTCGCTGCTCGGCGTGCGGGACATCTCCAACCTGACCACCGCCCCGGTCGACAGGCAGGCCATCGAAACCCGCGTCTGCCGGACGGATCGCGAGCTGATTCGCCGGGGCATCATGCGGGAACTGAACCGCGGCGGGCAGGTCTACTTCGTACATAACCGCGTGCACAATATTCAGTCCATCGCCGACATGATTCAGTCCATCGCCCCGGAAGCCAATATCGGAATTGGCCACGGACAGATGGGCGGCGATGAACTCGAACAGACGATGTACAACTTCGTCACCGGCCGGACCGATATCCTCGTCTCCACCACCATCATTGAAAGCGGCGTGGATATTCCCAACGCCAATACCATCTTCATCAACCAGGCCAACATTTACGGCCTGGCGGAACTGCACCAGCTGCGAGGCCGCGTCGGTCGTTACCGGAACCGGGCGTACTGTTATCTGCTGCTCGACGACAGCCGGCGTCTGACGCCGCAGGCATCGCGCAGGCTCAAGGCGATTGAGGAATTCAGCGAGCTGGGCGCGGGCTTTCGCATCGCCATGCGGGACCTCGAAATTCGCGGAGCAGGCAATATTCTGGGCACCGAGCAGAGCGGTCATATCTCCAGCGTGGGGTACGAGCTGTACTGCCAGCTGCTGGAGAACGCCGTCCGCGGCCTGAAGAACGAACCGCTCCGCGAGTACCGCCAGGTCAAGGTTGACCTGCCCGTCCATGCCTGGCTGCCAGATGACTATATTCCTGCCGGGCGGGTGAAGATCGACCTGTACCGCAAGCTGTCCAGCATCGACGAACCGGCCGGCCTGGAAGAGTTCCACAGCGAACTGCGGGACCGTTTCGGCCCGGTGCCGGCAGGCGTCGAACGGCTGCTGCGGATGCGACGTCTGCAGCTGGACGCCTGGCAGTGGGGTGCCGAAAGCATTCACCTGGAGGATGGCTACGCCGTGCTGACCTGCACCGACCCGGCCCGGCTGCGACTGCTGGGCAAACTGAGTAAAGGGAAGATGCGGGTGGTTTCCTCGCGGCAGGGGTACATTGTGCTGACGGATCCCGA
>JAGQPV010000063.1 GCA_020426545.1 Planctomycetaceae bacterium | reverse complement strand
GGACAGCCCATACAACATGGTCGCAGTGGCAATGGCGACTTCAAAATGATTCGAGGCACCAATCATTGCTGTGGGGGCGGCACTTTCATAAGTCAGCCCCATCGCCTTGGATAGCACGTAGCCCAAAGCGAATATAAGTACGGTCTGAATGAGCAGCGGGATGGCGATCCAAAGAATCGTCAGTGGGTTCTGAACGATCGTCTCGCCCTTGAAAGAAAACAGCAGCACCAACGTCGCCAGCAACGCGGTGATCGTGACTGGCGTTAGGAAATGCAGAAAGGTGTCTTTGAACCAGGCCTCGCCTTTGGTGGCAATCAGCCACTTGCGTGAAAAGAACCCAGCGACCAGTGGCAAGGCAACATACACACCAATCGACAGAAGCAATGCCTGCCAAGGCACCGGAAGTTTTCCAACTCCCAGCAGGAATCCGCCGAGCACGCCGTAGAGAACCAGCATCGTCAGTGAGTTGATTGCGACCATCACAAGCGTGTGTCCGTCGTTGCCTTTCGCCAGGAAACCCCAGACAAGCACCATCGCCGTGCAGGGTGCGATGCCCAGAAGGATGCAACCCGCCAGATAGCTTCTCCAGAGGGGAACCTCCAGCATCTTGATGCCCTCAACCATCACGACCTTGCCGGCTCCGTATTCGGCACCGACTTCGAGTTGGCTACCCAACGGTGGCTTCACCAGATCGACCGCGTCAGGCCCGATGAACCCCAGAAACAGAGTTCCCAGGCAGAAAGCGGCGATGGCATACATCGTGAACGGCTTGATGGCCCAGTTGATGAACAGCGTCAGCCCGACCGGCTTCAGCGACCTGCCCGCCCGCACGACCTCGCCGAAGTCGATCTTCACCATGATGGGGTACATCATGAAGAACAGGCACAGAGCAATCGGAATGGATACCACCGGAGCACCGTTGACCGTCAGCGACATGGCATCCAGCGAACGGGCCAGACCGGGAGCCAGCCGGCCGAGGCCAATGCCGCCCACGATGCACAGCCCGACCCACACCGTCAGGTACCGCTCAAAGAAACCCATGCCACCGGTTTCCGCTGGCTCCGCCGGGCATTCCGTCTTCATTGCTGTTCTTTCCACTGCGCCAAATACATTCGCGCAGGCGGATGTAATGACAATAAAAAAAGGCGATCCGCAATACACCTGCCGACCGCTCAGTCCTGCAGGTCAGCCTATTGCCTGACGTCTTTCCGGATGCAGAATTCTCCGGAGTTACCAGGCACTGATCGTTTCTCAAATCACCTCAATAAGATTCGTCAGGCAATAGCCTGACCTAGGAAGAGCAGTCACCGCCGACACCAGATTGCGGCTCTACTGTTTGCCTGCGTTCAGCTTTCGAGTGATCGTATTTCTCGACAGACATTTAGTCACAACAGTCGGAACAGGGGCCCAGCCGCAGCTGCTCCGTATCGGCGGCCAGCTGAGGCACCTGCTCCGTGGCGGCTTCCACACACTCCAGCAGCTTGTGGTGGAAGGGCGTGGTGGCGGCTGTGAGGCAGTAGTAGTGCCACAAACCGTCCTTGCGGGCCAGCACCAGGCCGGCTTTCCGCAGATAGGCCAGGTGCCGGGAAGCCGTCGGCTGCGGCACATCGAGAACGTTCACCAGATCGCAGACACACAGCTCCCCGTCCCGCAGCAGATTGAGAATCCGCAGGCGGGTTGGGTCGGACAGGGCTCGAAACACGGTTTCCAGGTTGAGCTCGGCGGTCTGCGTCATAATTGAATTCACCCAGGCGAATATAGTGCGACCTGCCGTGGCGGTCAACTGCCGTTGTGGTCAGGAGGCGGAACGTCGTCCCGCAGTTTCATCTGCCGGCCGGCTTTGTGGGCCGCGCGGGCGAATGAAAGAACTTACGGAGTCGATGCCGTTTCGACCGTCACCGGCTGGCTGTCGCGGAAACCAATGCGGCAGGCCACCGCGCGAAGGGCTGTTCCCGCGGGGACTGTGACCGGCTGATGGTACAGCTTCCAGTGCGGGTTCTTTCCGGGCTCGGTCGTCCACGCGATGGAAGCCCCTTCCGTGGGGCAGGTCAGGGTGACCTGCGCCGCTTTTGCGCCCGCTTCCTCCCGCACCTGTGCCACGGGCCGGGCGGTGACTTCGTATTTCGAGTCCGGCCGCATGGCCTCCATCAAGAGCGGTTCGGGCACCAGGCCCAGGTCGCCGATTTCCACCTGCCAGGTTTCCAGCACTGTCCGCAGGCGGGACAGCGTTTCCCGATGTGCGGGGTCGGCGGCGATGTTGTGAATTTCAAACGGATCGGCCGCCAGGTCGTACAGTTCCTCCACGGGTTTCCGCGGAAGAAAGTACAGCTGCTCGGGGCCTTTCAGCTCACCGACGGCATGCAGCCGCCGCATGTCCTGCAGGGTGGGCATCTTGTTCATGTAGTCGATGTTCTGCCCGTAGGACCGGCGTGGCATGAAATTGCGAATGTACTTGTACCGCTGGTCGCGGACAGCGCGAATCAAATCGTAGGTTTCGTCCATGCGGTCGCGGTGCGCGAAGATGTATTCGCGGGGCGGGGCGGTGTGCTCACCCAGAATCACCTGGCCATGCATGGATTCGGGCACGGGCACACCGGCCAGCGAGAGCATGGTGGGGGCGAAATCCAGAAAACAGACGAGGTCATCGCGGGTGGTTTTCGGCTGGATGCGGCCCGGCCAGCGGACTACCAGCGGGACATGAATTCCCGAGTCATAAATCCAGCGTTTGCCCCGGGGCAGGCCTTCGCCATGATCGCCCCAGAACAGCACGATGGTCTCGTCGGCCAGGCCGTCGGCTTTCAGGTCGGCCAGAATCTTGCCGGCCTGCTGATCCATCAACGTGATGATATCGTAGTAACGGGCCCGGTCGCGGCGGGCGGCGGGTGTATCAGGGATGTAGGGCGGAAGCTGGACCTTTGCCGGGTCGTGCTGCAGTTCGTCGAACTTCGAGCGGATACGGCTTTCGTGCGAGACCGTCAGGTTGATCACGCTGAAGAAGGGCTGGCCCGGCGCGCGGCCCCGCCAGTCGCGGCTGTTCGAACTGTTTTCATCCCAGGCGGTCAGCGGGGGTTCGAAATTGTAATCGGTCTTGGCGCGATTGGTGCACCAGTAGCCGGCCGCCCGCAGGTATTCGGTGAAGCAGCGGATGTGCGGCGGCGGGACGATTCGCGAACGCATGTGCTGGCTGCCAATGGACACCGGATAGACGCCCGTGATCAGCCCGGAGCGGGCAATCGCACACACGCCGGCATGCGAGAAGCAGCGGGTGAACACGGCCCCTTCGCCGGCCAGCCCGTCGATATGCGGCGTGGTGGCGTATTCATCGCCATAACAGCCCAGGTGCGGGCTGATGTCTTCACAGCTGATCCAGAGGATATTCGGCCGCTTTGCCGCTGGTTTTTCTGCGGCATGTGCCGGGCCAGTGCCGGCCAGCAGGAAAACAGCAGCCAGCAGCAGAAATGCGGAAACACAACGGACGTGCTGTGAGGAAGCGGCAGCAACACAGTGAAATGCAGAAGCACGCATCGGAAGAAGCTCCGGCAGCAGGATAGGAATGGTGCGGGCTGGCCGAGTGAGCGACAGACTCAGGCAGCAGCCGGGCAGTGCAGGGGATCACGCGAAAGTGATCGACAGCCCGATCAGGGCGACGGCTGACTGCCGCCCGATTGCGGGACGGCCCGAATCCGCAGCAGGGCCTCCTGGGCGGCCCCCTTCGTGTGGTAGTCCTGGTGCTGCAGGGCCTGCTCCAGCGCGGGGATTGCCGCCTTTGCCGGCGGGCCAATGCGGGCGAGGAAGTCGGCCGCTGCGTTTCGCACACCGCGGGTGGGGTGCGACAGGGCATCAGTCAGCACGGGCAGCGATTTCTCCAGCTGACCGCCGCGACACAGGGCGTAGCCAGCTGCCAGCCGCACGCCGATCTGATCATCATCAAGCAGATCCGTCAGCCGGGATTTGGCAGCAGCGGGAAGACTGCCAATGTCGCCCAGTTCACTGGCGGCCCAGTAGCGGACGCCGGTCTGTTTGTGGGCCAGGGCTTCCGCCAGTACATCTGCAGCCGCCTGGCCGAACTGACCGATCGTGAGCACGGCCCGCAGGGCGACAATCCGGTTGGGCGAAGACAGGTCGGACGCCCATTCCTCCAGCGTGCGGCCAGCCACCTGCTGTGGCGACTGCTGCGGGGCAGGGGAGTCGGCCGACCCCGTTCCGCTTCCTGCGGTTGATTCTTCAGCCAGTACGGTGCCGCAGCACAGCAGCAGGGCACTGAGGATCCTCGGCAGCAGCAGACCGGCGGCCGCTGGAGCGCAGAGATTCCGGTGGCGGACAGAGAGCATGGCGGCACCTGGCGATCCGGGAACGATGGGTGATGCGACAGTCAGCCGACCATCGTAAGGGAGACCAGTCCGGAATTGCCAGCAGGCTGCCGGTGCAGAACGTCAGCGGGCGGCAGCCAGCAGCAGCCCGGCAGAGGTGTTGCGGCTGCCACGGTCCGTCACGCGGCAGGCGGGGCCACTCCAGTCGATCTCATTGTGACTGGAGGGATTGCCGTTGAGCATTTCCCGTTTCTGGTTGAACCGTTCGCTGCAGTGCGGGCAGGCCGCCAGATGCTGACTGATGCGTTCCGTCAGTTCGGGATCCAGCTGATGACGCAGATAGGCATCGGCATGCTGTTTGAGATCAGAACAGGCCAGACCGGCATACACGGGACTGGTCGTCAGGCCACTGAAACCCGCATAGCCCCCCACAAACAGCAGCCCCAGTGCCACGGCGGCCACCGTTCGACGGCGGGCTGCCTGAGCCCGTTGCCGCGACTGAAGACGATTGACGAGGCCACCCAGCGCACCGGCCGGGCACTCCTGCCAGTCTGAAGTCGTTTCGTGTGGTTCCTGCATGATTTACCTGCCTGTCCTGCAGCTGCCCGCGGGCGGCCCGGTCGTTCTGTCAGTCGCGCCGGCGAACAATCACCCCGGCCGGGCCTGCTGGCCAAGGCGAATACTCCGTAATCTGCCGCACCCCTCGAAAATTCCAGGTGAACGGATCACTCGAATTATCGGCCGGAACGGGTTTCTCTTCTGTGAAGTAGAATACGTTTCCTCAGGATTCCGCAACTTCCGACCGGACTGCGGACTGTTGATGTCTCCGTGGAAAGTCTCTGCAATCCGGTTATGCCTGCCGGAGAACGGGGTCTCCGGGCCGGGCGGGCTGGGGCAGCACGGGCACCCTCTCATTCACCGTGGTCGCCAGCCGGTCGAGGCTGGCCAGGATGATCTGCCGCCGGCGGATCAGCAGCATGCCTTCCGCCTGAAGTTCTCCCAGCACCACCGTGACCGTTTCCCGCGTACTGCCGATAATACTGGCCAGATCCTGGTGCGACAGTTTGATCGTCAGCTGCACGCCGTCTGTCGTCTGGCGGCCATATCGGCCAGCCAGTTCCAGCAGCAGATGCACCAGCCGTTCCCGGTTCGAACGGAACAGCAGCGATTTCAGTCGCTGCTCGACCCGCTGCCGCCGGAGGCCCATCAGCCGGGTAATGCCCACGGCGACGTTGGCATGCTGATCCATCAGCTCCTGCAGCACGTCCCGGGGAATCAGAATCGCGACCGATTTCTCCATCGTTTCGGCGAATTCATCCCGCTGACCTGCGGCAAACACTGCCAGCTCCCCGAACAGTTCGCCGGGATCGATCAGCGCCAGCAGGGCCTGCTTGCCCTCAGCCGTCAGGTGATAGATTTTCACCCGCCCGGAAGCCAGCAGCAGCACGGCATCGTTCTGATCGGAAGGCAGGTAGATGAGGCTGCCCCGGTTGAATGTCCGCACGCGGCAGCGCGCCTCAACAGCTTCCACCTGCTCCGGCGTCAGCCGCGAGAACAGGTCGCACTGTTTGAGATACCAGAATTTCTCTTCCATGCCGCATTTCCTGCGTGGAAGCGGAACCGCGGGAACCGGCACAACAGGGCCAGAGCCTGACTGCAGAATAGTCGGCTGTCTGACAGCCGACAAGGGGCGAATTGAGCGGCCCGAAGGCGGATCTCCCGGAACCCGCCTGATTCCGGCATCGGCAGAACATGCCGAATGCCCTCCGGCGACACCCCAGTCCCGGCCCGCCCCGCGGATTCTTCCATGAAAGTCGGAATCCGTCTCCAACAGCCGGGCGGGGGCCCCGCGTATGTAGAACAGGTGAAGAGAGTCCAGAATCTCTTTCCTGTCGGAAAAACACAGTTCAAAGTTCAGTCACGCCGTGCCGGCAGCTCCACAGTCTGCCTGGCCGCCTGAAGACCCGAAACAGGCATCGTTCCGAAAAGGAGTATCGCAGATGAGTTTAAGACAGGTGAATTACAAAGCGGTGGGAGCCGTCCTGTGCGGAATTTCTCTCACCTGGGTGGCGGCCGGGCTGGCCCAGCGGGAGGAAGTGGTCACTCCGGAAACCGCGCAGGATGCCAGGGCCCTGTCGACGGTCTTCCGCTCGATTTCCAAAGAGGCCCTGCCTGGCATTGTCTCCATCCGCACGCGGGGTAAAGCCGTGCCGGTGGGCGGTAACAACATGCAGTTCGATGAAGATCTGCTGCCGGCCCCCTTCCGGAATGATCCCCGCTTTCGCGATCTGTTCCGCAACCGGATGCAGAATCAGCAGCCGCAATATCACCAGCCACAGGGCATGGGGTCCGGATTCATTATTGACCCCGCTGGCGTGGTGATGACCAACAATCATGTGGTGCGGGATGCGGAAGAAGTCCGTATCCGCCTGCAGGATGGCCGCGAGTTTATTGCGACCGACATCCGCACGGACCCCAGGACCGATGTGGCAATTGTGCGGTTTGATGCTCCCGCCGGGCTGCATTCGCTCAAGCTGGGCAACAGCGACAACATGCAGATTGGCGACTGGGTCCTGGCCGTCGGCAGCCCGTTCGGCCTCGACCTGTCGGTGACCTCGGGAATCATTTCCGCCCGGGGCCGTGGCCCGGGAATCGCTGAGCGGGAAGACTTCCTGCAGACCGACGCAGCCATTAACCCCGGCAACAGCGGTGGACCGCTGCTGAACCTTGACGGCGAAGTGATCGGCATCAATACGGCCATTTCCACCCGCAGTGGCGGGTATGACGGAATCGGTTTTGCCATCCCCGGCAACATGGCCCGCTGGGTGGCCGATCAGCTGATTGAAACGGGAACCGTGCAGCGTGCTTATCTGGGTGTCGCCATTCAGCCGATGGATAACGATCTGGCGGAGAAATTCGGCGTGCCCGTGGGGCAGGGAGCCATCGTCAGTCAGGTCATGCCGGACTCGCCCGCGGCGGAAGCCGGCCTGCAGGCGGGCGATGTGGTGCTCTCCGTCGATGGAAAGAACGTCCTCAATCCCCGCAGCCTGCAGGGACTGGTCGAACAGCTGAAAGTCGGCGAGCAGTACCCGCTGAAGGTGCTGCGAGGCGGGGACCGGGTGGAACTGCAGCTGAAGGCCCGGGCCATGCCGCAGGACTTTTCGCTCTCCAGCCGCCGTCAGCCGGCGGGCCGGGAAGAAGAGGAATGGGATGCTCCGGCCGAGGCCAAAGCCGACAAACTCGGCCTGACCGTGCAGGAACTGACTGCCGAAATGGCCGAACAGCTGAAGACGACTGCGGGCCAGGGCGTGGTGGTGACCCGCGTGGAACGGGGCAGCCTGGCTCAGCGGGCCGGTCTGAAACCTGGACTGATCATCGAACAGGTCGATCGGAAGCCGGTGAACTCGCCGGATGAATTCGCCGCAGCGGCGAATTCGGTTTCGCTGGAGGAAGGCGTGCTGCTGCTGATTCGCAGCGGCGAATCGACCCGGTTCATCGTGCTCAAGTCCCGTGGCTGAGCCGACGACAGCCGCAGCAGTGAAGAACAGCGTGAAGTAAGTTCCCCCGAAGAGAGCCGGTTACCTCCGCGTTGCTCTTTTTCGGAAACGGACCGGTCTCCGGTCGGGTTTTTACCCGGCTGGAGATCGGTCTTTCTGTGCGCGGAGGAACTTCCGCGAGAACCTGTCTCTTCCGGTCAGCCCCCGAACTGTGCCCAGTCGGACGACTTCCTGCTGTTCCGTGTTCTTTGTCTATCCCTGTTTTTCCCGAGCGGCGGCACAGACTGTTGTCGCCCCCCGTTTGACGCAGAACGGCGGCCCCGGGGACTGTCGAGGTGGAGAGCCGGTGCCCGTCAACCGATCATCCATTGCAGATGGCGGGGGAAATATGAACAATAGTAGATACGTCTTCCGGTCCTGCTGCCCGTCGCCCAGCCTGAGTCCGGATTGCGCGATCGAAACACCCGCCAGCACAGGCCCGCCCATGCTCAATCCCCGCACAGGTCCCTTGTCGTCGGGAAACCGGTCTGCCGGCAGGCATGCCAGCGGTGCAGGTTTCGAGTTGACAGGAAGCCGCCGGAAAAGGGATGTCTGCGGACCACTGGTGCTGTGCACAGCGGTCCTGTTCATCGCGGGCAGCACCCCGGCGGAGGCGGGAGAACCGCAGGCCGCGGAAGCTGCTGCCACGTCAGTCCGCAGCGGGGAGGCGACAGCCAGCGGGAACGCGGCGGCCGTTGAAGATTCCCTGCAGCCGCAGCCACTGGTTTCCGGGCGAACCACCGGAGAGTACATCCCGCAGTTTTACTCGCGGGTGGTGACCGGCCCGCTGATGAACCGTTCCGTCTGCTTCGTGTGCCGCAACGGGCAGCGTCCCGTGGTGATGGTGCTGGTCCGGCAGCTGGAACCGGGCCTCAAGCCGCTGCTGCGGAACATCGACCGACTGGTGGACCGCAACCGCACCACCGGCCTGCGGAGCTTCGGCGTTCACCTGAGTAATGATCCGTTCCGCTCGATTTCGCAGGTGCAGACATTCTCATTCACCAACAGAATTCAGATGCCGCTGACCGTCTCGACCGACGCGGTGGCGAGTGAATCCTGCCAGAACCTGCATCCCGAGGCGGCTGTCACCGTGGTGCTGTATCAGCGGCGACGGGTCATCGAACGGTTCGCCTTCCGTGAGAACGAGCTGACGTTCGACCGCGTGCGGGAAGTGATTCAGGCGGTCAAACAGTTCGCCGCCGATGAACTCCAGCCGGCCGAGGCCGATCCCGCTCCTGCGGCGGATTCCGCCCCCGTCGCGGCGCAGAAGCCGGAACCGTCCAGCCTGACCGCCGCTGGCGGAAGCTGAAGTCAGGGCGGATCCGGCCCCTGACTGCTTTGCGCATTCTGCAGTGGGCGACCATGGGCCGCACCGTATGCGCTGTCAGTGCGGGGGATCCACCATCGTCTCGACCATGCCCACGCAAGCGTGGGCATGGTACACGTGACAGCCTTTACCGGCACCTGGCCGATGGCTGCAGAACATGCCCATGCCAGCGTGGAGCATGCCACCCGGCCGCAGTGCGGATTCAGTCGGTGTCGGTCGTGTCCCGCGTGTCGATTTCCAGCGGTCCCTTCAGATCGTCCATCTCCACCGGCGGCAGAGACAGCACGCGATACAGGCAGAAGCTGACCAGCGACAGAACGGAACTGACCGACAGCAGCATGACTATCCAGGCATTGGTGGTCATCATGTGGCACCTCCAGTCGGTGGATTCGGGGTGGCGGGATCCGGGCCATAAGTCAGCAGACCGGCCTTCTCCCAGCGGCGGCCGGCGATGTGAATCAGCAGCAGCAGGAACGTGAGGACAACCAGAAGGAACAGCACCGATGCGGAAGCCGCCGTGCTGCGACTGATGGACTCCACATAACCCGGTTTGTGCTGCAGCACGACGAAGCTGTCAGGTTCTGCCCCAGGCTGCAGCAGATACAGCAGAGCGTCCTCGTTACCCCGCACTTCCCAGCCGGTTCCGTCAGCGGCATCCACAATTTCCACATCATCCGGCAGGGTGATGTCCTGCTCGCGGAACTGCTGCTCCAGGTCCTCCGGTACCAGGCCTCCCTCCAGAGGTGTGGAATCGGTCACGTGAGCGGGGAAGAGTTCCGTATCGGAGCTGGGCAGCGTATTCAGGCAGAAGGCCACGAAGATGACGCCCAGGTACACCGGCACCACATACTTCAGCATCAGCTGAATGAAATGCGGAATGCGGATGTTGGCCCCTTTGTGGGCCTCTTCAGCCCCCCGTTTGATGCCGAAGGCCCAGCCATACAGCACCGACTGCACCAGCGCCAGCACGAAGATCATCACACTGCCGACCCAGAAGTCCATGGTGTCGAGTGCAACCAGGCCCTTGGAGAAGTACAGCACGAATCCGCAGCCGAGGGCACTCAGCAGGCCCAGCATGGCGGCCGAAGCATGACGTTTGAGCCCGAATCCTTCTTCCAGAAAGGCAATAACCGGCTGCAGCATGGAGACACTGCTGGTGACGGCCGCGATAAACAGCATGAAGAACCACAGGAAACCGAACGCCTGACCGCCCCACATCTGGGCGAATACATTCGGCAGGGCGACAAAGCCCAGCCCGAACGTTCCCTGGTCGCCAGCTGCGGCACCCAGAAAGATAAACGCGGCCGGCAGGGTAATCAGCCCGCCGAGGCAGACTTCGAAGAACTCGTTCATGCTGGAGGAAGTCAGCCCGCTCAGCACCACATCGTCCTTCTCGCTGAGGTAACTGGCATAGTTGACGATGATGCCGAACCCGACCGACAGACTGAAAAAGATCTGTCCGGAAGCGGCCAGCCACGTCTGCGGGTTCAACAGCGCTTCGGCCCGCGGGTTCCACATGAAGTTCAGCCCGCCCAGCACCGACTGTTCGGGTTTGGAAGGGTCGGGCGTGCCCAGCGTCAGCACACGAATCAGCACGATGACGGCCAGCACAATCATCAGCGGCATGGCCACGCGGCAGAAGGATTCGATGCCCTTTGTCACACCGCGGTAAATCAGCATGAAGTTGAAGGCGAACACGCCGGCCAGCACCCACAGCCAGTGCCGGCGACCTTCCGACAGCAGAGCACCGTCGGCGTCCTGACCGCTGAAGTTCGCAAAGAATGCACCGTAATCGTCGGCGACCGCATCGGGCCCAAGCATCAGGTCGCCCGTGAGGTATTGAATGGCATAGCCGAGGCACCACGCTTCAATCAGCACGTAGTACATGTAGATCACCAGCGGCAGCAGCAGCGCGATCGCACCGAAGTACTTCGCGCAGCGGTTCCGCCAGATGACCGAGTAAATGCCGGGGGCCGAGTTGAAACCGCAGGTTCCGCCGTAGCGGCCCATGGTCCATTCGGCCCAGCACAGGGGAATTCCCAGCACCAGCAGCGAGATAAAGTACGGCAGCATGAAGGCGCCGCCGCCGTTCTGCGCTGCCTGCCCGGGGAAGCGGAGGAAATTCCCCAGCCCCACCGCCGACCCGGCCACCGCCAGGATGACGCCAATACGTGAACCCCATCGTTCGCGCTGCACGTTCTGCTCCCCCCATGCCTGTTCGGAAGTCCTGGCTGTCGAGCGTCTGTTTCAGTCTGCACCCTGCCGGGCCGAAAGCTGCCAGGCGAATCGCCTCTGCTGGTAAAACGCAGCCGGTGCCGCGGTTTTCCGGTCCTCTGCACTGCGCGGGCCTGATTCCCGCGTGACGACCTCGCGCACCAGCCCGAAATCCCGCAGAAACCGGCCAACCGCCCGCATCCCGATGTCTGGCAGATTCCTCATCCCTGCTGCAGCGGAGGCGGGATCGACTGGCCACCCGTTGAAAACGAGGCCTGTCGTGCTCCCTCTCGAAGCACCCGCTGCCACCGGACCAGCTGCGGGCTGTGGGGCGACAGATCGTACTCAGGCTGTACAGATTGCCTGATCAGAATAGCGGTAAAGCACTTACGGCGAAACTGCATCCGCCGAAAAATCGCCACGGGGGGCCGGATCAAACGTTCTGACACGAAGGCCGTCTATTTTGACAATTTTCGTTGTCAAAATTGCGGCAGCTGTCTAGAATCGGCCTGAAGCACGAAGCCAGCACCACGTTGCCTTGTCCGAAGGGCAGGCCGGAAGCTGTCTTCAGGTGCCGCGGTCGGGTGCAGTGCACTCACCAGCCAGAACGTGAGCGGGGCTGAATTACAGCCTGGCCAGGCTGGCCATGTGGAAGTGAAGTCATGAAAGCACAGCTTGATCCGGGCGACCGGGAATTTCTGGAACGGGTCCACCGTCTGGGTGGAGGGACCGTGCAGGAAATCTGTGCCGAGCTGAATGTGACCGCGACAGCGATTCGTCAGCGGCTGGGCCGCCTGCAGAATCTGGAACTGGTCACACGGGTGAAAGAACAGCATGGCCGTGGCCGCCCGCGGCATGTGTACAGCGTGACAGAAGCCGGCCAGCGCGAACTGGGCGACAATTACGCCGACCTGGCGATGATTCTCTGGCAGGAAATCCGCCGGATTGACGTGCCGGAAATCCGGTCCTACATGCTGGACCGCATCCGTGGTGCCCTGGTGCAGCGGTACGGTCAGTCTGTCCAGAGTGCGTCGCTTCCCGGGCGGGTTCAGGAACTGAGCCGCTCGCTGGCCGACCGCGGGTTCGATGTCGAAGTCGACCTCTCTGCCAGCGGCCTGCCCATTCTGCGGGAAAACGCCTGTCCCTATTACGAGCTGGCCAGTAACGATCCAGAAATCTGCGAACTGGAGCAGGAAGTCTTTCAGACCATCCTCGGCACTGAGGTCGAACTGACTCACTGCTGCCTGGACGGGCATCACTGCTGCGAGTTCCAGCCGATTGACCATAACAGCAGCACCGCCGTGGCGGCGGCGGCCGAAAGCTGACCCTCCCCCGCACGAAAGTACAGGCAGCTGGCAGGCCCGCAACGGGTGAATTCAGACAGCGGCACAGCACGGAAATTGCCGTAGGCCTGCGGCGTGATAACTCATCCCTGACATGATACAGTGGCCCCCGAACCCGGCAGAAATGTTCTGCAGCGGGCGGGTGTTCCTGCAACAGATTCTGATAGTACGAAACAGAGAGCAGCTCGCCGGGGACAACCCGTGCGGGAGCCGAGCGGGACAGACCTGATTCGTCAGGGCCCGGTCGGGCAGGGCCTCCCCGAAATATTCAACTGACTGTTATTAGCGTGGAATCTGCAAGATGACATGGATCGAAGGGCGGTTTGAAGAGAACGTCGTGACGACGACGCTCGAACAGGCCATGAACTGGGCCCAGCAGTCGAGCATCTGGCCCATGACGTTCGGACTGGCCTGCTGTGCCATCGAAATGATGGCCACCGGTGCCAGCCGCTACGACATCGACCGTTTTGGTGCCGGTGCCTTCCGGGCGACTCCCCGTCAGGCCGACCTGATGATCGTCGCGGGAACGGTGACCTTCAAAATGGCCAGCCGGGTGCGGCGACTGTACGAACAGATGCCCGATCCGAAATACGTGATTGCCATGGGTGCCTGCACCGTCGGTGGTGGACCGTACTTCAAGCACGGTTACCACGTGGTCAAAGGCGTGGACCTGGTGGTTCCCGTGGACGTGTATGTTCCCGGGTGCCCTCCGCGGCCGGAAGCCCTGCTGGAAGGCGTCATGCGGATTCAGGACAAGATTCGCGCCCGCCGCCTGACAAAGGGCTCTCAGACGGTACTGCCCACACCGCATCACAGCGGCTGTGCCGCGGTCGATGAACTGGTGGCCGACGCCTGAGCAGGCCCCGCCTGACCAGACAACGCCTGCAGGCTGCCTGCAGGTTTTCAGCAGCCGGTTGAAGCCGTATCGCCGGCTGCCGGCTCTCCACGGAACCTGTCGGTGCGCGACTCCTGACAGCGGATGTCAGCAGCGGAATTCATACAACTCGCCATTGCCGGAATGTCGGGACGACGACAGGCAACCGCAGCAGCCTCACCAGAGGGAAACTGATCGATATCATGAGCAGCAGCGTTCTGAAGATTGATAATCTGCACGTCTCCGTTGAAGGCACCCCCATTCTGAAGGGTGTGAACCTGGAGATCCGTTCCGGCGAAGTGCACGCCCTGATGGGGCCCAACGGCTCCGGCAAGAGCACACTGGCCTACGCTCTGGCCGGGCATCCCCGGTACGAGATCACCGACGGCAATATCGAAATCGACGGGGCAGGGCTGCTGGAACTTGATCCCTGTGAACGGGCACGGCTGGGGCTGTTTCTGGCTTTCCAGTACCCGGTGACCATTCCCGGCGTCAAAGTGGCCGATTTCCTGCGGCATGCAATTTCCAATGTGCGGAATCCCGAACGGCGCGAAGGCGAAGAGCTGGTGCCCATGCGGGAGTTCCGCAAGGAACTGCGCAGCAGAATGCAGGAACTCGACATGGATGCCGAGTTCGCCCGCCGCTATCTGAACGAGGGCTTCTCCGGCGGCGAGAAGAAGCGGATGGAAATTCTGCAGCTGGCCATGCTCGCCCCGAAGTTCGCCGTGCTCGACGAAACCGACAGCGGCCTCGACAGCGATGCCGTCCGCGTGGTGAGCGAAGGCCTGGCCAAGCTCTCCGGCCCCGGCATGGGTGTGCTGATCATCACCCACCACGAGCGGCTGCTGGAGTACAACATTCCGCAGTTCACGCATGTGATGCTGGCCGGGCGGATTGTCGAAACCGGCGACGCCGCTCTGGCCCACGAACTGCACTCGAACGGATATGCCGGCGTGCGTGAGCGGCACCCGGATGCCGCCGCCGAAGAAACCGAAGCACTGGCCGGCCAGAGCTGACCGGTCAATCTGACCGGGCCGCCACTGCGGACCGGCGGACCTGCCGCCGGACGGAGTGACTGCAGAAAGATATTCACAGCGCGACGGGACAGCCCGCAGCTGCAGCTGACTGAAACGCACCAGGTGGTGCAGGAGAATAGACCGTGGCAACCGATCTGAACAGCAAAGTCGGCGTGGGAGACTATCAGTACGGTTTCCATGATCCGACGGACCAGTACGTCTTCAAGAGCCGCAAGGGCCTGGACGCGCAGATCGTCAGCGATATCTCCGCGATGAAGCAGGAACCCGACTGGATGCGGCAGTTCCGGCTGGACGCGCTGGACATCTTCCACAGCCGGCCGATGCCCGAATGGGGCGGCAACCTCGGCGAGCTGGATTTCCAGGACATCTTCTACTACATGCGGGCCTCCGAGAAGCAGGAGCGCGACTGGGAAGACGTCCCCGAGGACATCCGCAAGACGTACGACCGTCTGGGAATTC
>JAGQPV010000638.1 GCA_020426545.1 Planctomycetaceae bacterium | reverse complement strand
GTTGCGGCTCGGCAGAATCCGCAAATCCGCAGACCACCCAGCCACCAGCCCCCAGGCCATTACAGTCTCCGTCCAGCGGCAGTGACATCGACTCCAGCTCATTCCCGCACCAGGCCACCCCGGAACGGTCCGCCGCTCCCCCTCAATGCCCCGCTGAAATCACTGCATCGCACACGACTGCTCCGGAGCCCCCTTCCGCCCCAGCGCCTGAAAGCGAGCGAACGAAGGACGGGAACAGGGAAATCCACCTATGGCTGCACGAACGCATGGCCAGTGTTGATCGCGAACGGCAGACTCGCTGGCAGCGGATCATGAGCCTGCTGAACGTGGGCAGCCAGGATCACGCCTATCACAAGGCTGATGTGCCTGAGTAACGGCGTTCCCACCCTGCAGAGAATGCTATCGCACCACAATCGCACGTTAAAATAATCGCCATCCCCCAAGGTCTCTTGCTTCAAGCTGCCGGGATTCAGCAAAACAGGCGCAAGTCCCTGGTTCACGCAGACACGACCGGTGAAAACTCAAGATTGCCGTCCCTCGGAACAGCAGCTTCTGCATCAGCCCCGTAGAGCATTAAGCTGTCCTCAAAGACAGAATGGCCACATCCTTCTCCGGGAGCGGCAGAGTTCGGCGAATTCGCGAACACAATAGCACGCTGGCTCAGTGACCAGACAGCCCGAAACTCAGACGCAGTCAGGTGGCTGGAGCTCAGCAGTCTGCTGAATTGTGGATACTGAATGCTGGTGTATTCCACCAGCTCTGCTCCGCACATCGAATCGCCCCCTGATCAACCGATGGCACGGACGCTCAACAGCGAATGTAAGCACGGAGGCAATCAGCAGGGCCAGCATCATCGTGAATGCCAAAGATGTGTTTGCTGTAAGACCTCGCCCATCAGGGCCGGCGCATCAAAATCTGGCGCTGGCAAGGACTTTCAGGAGATAACCGGGGTCGAGGGCGCATTGCAGTCGCTTATTTTTCACGCCTCGCCTGTTCGTCTTCTCCTGCTGCAGCAGGCTGACAGTCAGCCGGCGGACGGCGGCGAGGTTGGCAGAGCCATTGCGGTCCTGCTGGCGGCGTGAGTCTTCCCCGAAGGTCACATCCAGAATCCAGTGCTGCCCGTTCTCGATCCCCCAGTGCTGGCGGATCGCGTGACCCAGAAACTGCGCACGCGGACGATGGTCGGTGATATTGTACCGCGACTCCCAGCTCTCCTGTGCCGCGACCACTCGCTGGCTGGTGACCATCACCAGCGTGTTGAGATCTTTCCAGTCCTCACGCATGGCGAAGTCCGCTGGCAGCGACACGGCGTCAATGATCCGTGTCTCCGTGCGACCGTGACCTGTCTCCGTCGTCTCGTGACGCTCGTGCCTGACACCGGCGAAGTCGGCCTCCAGGCACTTGCCGAAGTAGTCCACCAGCTGCTCTTCGAGCTTCGGCTGATTTCCTTTCACCTGCAGCAGGTAGTGCCCTTTCCGCTCCCGGATTTGTGCGGCAATCTCCTTCTGGCAGCCCATCGCGTCAATCGTCACCGTCGTCCCCCTGAGGCTCAGAAGCTTCAAGAGTTCGGGGATCGCAGTGAGTTCATTGGATTTCTCCTCGCAGGCGACCTGACCGAGCGTGAGGCGATTTTCACTGGACCAGGCGGTCACCAGGTGCAGCATCGCCAGACCGCTCTTCTTCGAGAATGTCCGCCGCAGCGCCTTGCCATCGATCGCGATCACTTTCCCGCCGGTCGCTTCGCGCAGAGCCTGAGTCCACGCGAACAGGCACACCGCAAACTGGCTGCGTTCGAGCTTGCCGAAGACGCGGCGAAACGTGTCGTGCGAAGGGATGCCGCCCGGGAGTTCGAGGAATGTTTTCAGGAATCCTTCCGGGATTTGCCGAACTATTCGATATCGGGCCAGTCCTCGGCTCCACTCATTACTGCCAGCAGCGTCGTGGCCACGATGTCAAACAGCCGGTGGGCACACCGCCCCACCCCCGCGGATCTTCCAGTCCCTCCAGGCACCGCACCAGCCCCTCCGCATACGCGTGTCCCGCCTCGTACATGAGTCCGGCTCCCGGTCAATCGGCGTTGGCACTGCGACTCCCAGCCGCAAAACTCGCCAGCCTGATAGCCGGAAGATACCATCCTCTCGTCAGTTACGCACTCATTTTGATGCGCCGACCCTGCCCACCTCCTCTTTCAACGGACCGCCCTCAGCTCAAATTCCTTGAGCAGGCTCCGCAGACGTTCGATCTCATAAGGATACAGATCCTGTTCTGACAGACCACGTTCCAGAGCATCTCGCAGATGAAATGCAGCGGCTTCCGCCTCCCCCTGTTCCCGGAGTGCGAGTGCCAGATGAAACCGTCTGACTGGAGTATCATTTTCCATAATCGCAGCCTGATAGCTCTTCGCGGACTCGGCAAAGTCACCGCTCTCAAACTGGATCGTTCCCTGTGTATCGAGCAGTTCCGCCAGCGGTCCGGTCACTTCAATTGCCTTCTCGATCAAAGCCGCCGCATCTGCAAATTTCTTCTGGGAAACAGCCCTGATCCAGGCCAGATTGTTCAGTGCAATCACTGAGGATGGCAGCTCGCCGAGAATGGTGGTATACAGTTCCGCGGCAGCGGCATACTGATGCTGAATCATCTTCAGATCGGCTCTCATCAGCAGCATGGGCAGCAGATTGTGCTTCTCCTGAGGCACATTCGACAACCAGGCTTCCACGCGGGCAATCTCCGGCTGCGCTGGGCTGCTGGCCCGCAGGACGCCGATTCCCGTGGAAATCACAGCCGGCCAGGCAGCGCCAGCCGCGGCACCTGCTTCGCATTCATCCAGCGCTGTCGAGAGATTGCCCTGAAAGGCTGCGACCCGGGCGAGACCAAACCGTACGCCAGCTTCCGACTGATCCAGCATGCGATAGAATCCTGTCGCCTGCTCGAACAGTTCGACGGCCGAGTTTCCGGTCTGGCTCTGTTTCACTGCGAGACCCGCCAGCAGCGAGGCAGCAAAGGCCGTTCGGTCTGCTTGCTGCTGCTTTTCTCCCTGCCCGATGAAAGTTGTCAGCTGCTCGACTGCAGATTGCGACTCCCCCTGGCGAACAGCCAGATGGACAGCCAGAGAAACCGTCGCCAGTTCGTCCGGTTCCAGTTCCCGAAGTCGGTTCAGCCACTGTTCTGCATCATCAAAACGATCCGCCCGCAGCAGGTACTGCACGTACTGCCGGATTGCTGCAGCAGATTGTTTGCCCTCCAGCATCAGGCTGTTCCATTCCTCGTCTGCCCGTTTTGCTTCGCCTGTTTTTTCGTACGAGGCCGCCAGCAGTTGCCGGTCTTCAACTGACAGCACACCCGCATCGCGGACCTGTTCCAGCATGCTGATCGCCTGATTAACATGCTCCGGATACGGCCTCTGCAGCAGCAGCACACCCCTTGTTCGCAAATCTGCTGGGTTCGAACCAAACTGACGCATGTTCTCATCAATCAGTCCAATTGCCTCAAGAAACTGCGGATAAGCCTGCCTGGACAGGAGCTCTGCAAGCAGCCGGCGACCA
>JAGQPV010000637.1 GCA_020426545.1 Planctomycetaceae bacterium | reverse complement strand
CCTCGACGGAATCTTCTCCAAGCCCGTTCCGTTGACCGATCTGCTCGACCCGGCCCGCCGCGGGAGGCTCGCCGAAGACCTGCCCACCTTCGGCACCCGCATGCAGCTGCTGATTGACAGTCAGCCGGTGCTGCACCCCGAGCGGCATTCCGGCACACTACGCCAGGTGCTCAAGTGGTACTGTGAGGATGAAGCGGCCGCGGGATTCTTTCCGCCGTGGCACTACCTGCTGAATGACCTGCTCCGCTACCACCGGGCCCTGGCGATCCGCTATCAGTGGAGCTGGCGGGACGATCTTTCCCGCTGGCGACTGCTGAAAGTGAAGGAAGCACACAGCCGCCTGCTGAACATTGCCGGCCTGCTGCTGCTGCTGGGCCGCTTCAGTTCTCAGCTGGCGGAATCACCTGTCGCTGCCGACCAGGCCGGCAATGCGCTCGACAGTCTGGAAGACCGCCTGCGGCTGACTCCCCTGGAACGGGTCACCGGCACTCTGGCCGGGACGGCGCCCTCCCGCGCCGCGCGGGTTCTGGCTGCGGCCGGACAGTTGTCCGGCTGGCTGGCCGATCCCGCGTGGGTGAAGGAACTGACAGCGGGCAGCGGACCAGAGCTGGCCGCTTCGCCCCTGCTCGATACCGCCCGGACGGCGGGCCGGCAGATCCGTGCCGAGGTGGCTGGTTTTCTGCGGGACCAGCAAGGCAGCTGGCCGGAGGAATTTCTCGACGCGGTCATGCTGTAGCTGGGCCAGGCCCGGCGGAAAAGGCAGCAGACTCGAACGGTGGCGAATTCGCCGCGGGAAACATCTCCGAGGGCACTGGCTGGCGGGTCCAGCAGTGTCCTTACCTTCCCGGCATCCCGGTCCTGCAACTCGGCCAGAACAGTCCGTCAGAACAGCTGCGGCTGCGCAGCTGCGGTCGCTGTCTGCTGACTGGCGGTCACTTCGCGAATGAACGGCCGCATCAGCCGGGCGACTTCCTGCACCACCGGCACCACCACCGAGTTACCAAACTGCCGGTAGGCCTGAGTATCCGACACGGGAATCCGGAAGCGGGTGCCCAGCGCCTGATCGAAACCCATCAGCCGGGCACATTCCCGCGGGGTCAGACGGCGGGGGTTTTTGCGTTCGCCCCGGGACACCAGGATTTCCGAACCGTCCTTGTAATAACGGGCGGAAAGTGTGCGGGCCACATCATCCGGGCCGACCAGCCCGAAACCAAAACCGTTGCCCTGCTCGCGGTGCTTTTTCGCGTAGTCCCGGAGGTACTTCCACAGGTGCCGGCTGAGTACATACCGCGAGGCCACGCGGGCCTGGCGGCCTTCAGTAAAGTGCGGTTCCGGCTCTTCGCTGCCGTCTTCCGGATGGAGGATCGAACCCAGCCTCGGGCCGTCGCTGCCGGTCGGCAGTTCCAGGCGGTTCCAGTCGAAGGCCATCGGCTCGCGGAAGCCCACCAGGAAAATCCGCTCGCGATGCTGGGGCACCACGCCCCGCGCATCGATCACCCGCCAGTGCAGGTCGTACCCCAGTTCTTCCGTTAATGTGTGGCGAATCACTTCAAACGTGCGGCCTTTGTCGTGCCGTTCGAGGTTCCGCACATTCTCCAGCAGGAAGGCGGCCGGCTGCTTCGCCCGAATCAGCCGCACCACCTCAAAAAACAGGTTGCCCTGAGCTTCGCAGGCAAAACCGTGCGGTGTGCCCAGGGCATTCTTCTTCGAGACCCCCGCGATGGAAAACGGCTGGCAGGGGAAACCGCCCACCAGCACATCGTGGTCGGGAACGTCGTCCTCATGCACCTGGCGGATATCGCCCGCCAGCGGGTGCCGGTTGCCAAAGTTCGCCAGGTATGTCTGCTGGCAGAAGCGGTCGTACTCGCAGGTGAAAACGCATTCCCCGCCCTGCGATTCAAAGGCGATCCGCGTTCCGCCAATGCCGGCAAACAGGTCGATGAAACGGAACTCGGCCGGTTTCCCGGACTGCGGCAGCACCGGTGGTTCCTGCTGCACCAGAAAACGCAGCGCCAGCAGCTGCACCCGTTTCAGCTGCGTCTGACCATCTTCCCAGCGGGCGACCGTTCGCGGAGAGACTTCCAGCTGCTCGGCCAGAGATTCCCGGGTATACCGCCGCCGCGCCTGCTGCAGCAGTTCAGCCGCGCTGGCTTCCGGAAGAGCGGGAGACTGGACAGACATGGGAACTCCACGGCAGTGTCATCTTCGAAGGGGGGATCGGAAGATGACAGAATGTCGTGTATTGTTCCCTTTGTCAAATCGGCCCGGCATTCCGTTTAACGCAGGACAGTGTCCCGGGGGCCGGTGGCTGGCAGGAGGATCGGCAGCGGCCCGGCGAACCGTTCCACCTGATACAGGGGTTTGCCCCGGCTGTCGCGGGACGACTGATCCAGCTGTCCGTGGACCTGAATCACGGCGCCGTCCTGCAGAGTTTCCGGCAGGTTTCCGCCGGCAAGCGTCAGATCGCCACCCCAGCGGTCGCCCGGCTGAGGATCGTACATCAGGTGCCACTGTCCGTCCTGCTGGTCGAACTCGACCACGCCCCGCAGCCAGCGATAATTCTCCCGGTCATAGCCCCAGGCAGCGGCCTGCTGCTGTGCTCCTTCCGGCAGAGGGAGCAGCTGTGGTGCTGCTGCAGGCTGTGGTTCGGCCGCCGGGGCAGACATCCGGCGAACTTCGGTCACCGCCACATTGGCTGCCGGAGCGGCAGACGTGTCCCCGCTGGCCTGTTCGACCGGAGGCAGAAATCCGGTTTCAGCTGTCTCATAGGCCACTGGCCGCACAAACCGGGGAGCGGCACTCAGGGACGGGCCACGCATTGGCTCGGCGGCTGCTCCGGCGCCAAACGGGCTGCTGTTATCTTCGAATCCGTCGCCCGTGCCACCGGCGGGAGGCAGCGTACTGGGGTCGCCATAACCTCTGTCGGGCACGCGGGGGTCAGTCGGCGTTCCCTGATAGTAGGGATCACCCGCGCCGCCTGTTCCGGGAGTGGTCGATCCCGGCGTCTGCCAGTTATCGGGAGTCCCCCCTCCGAAAGGTTCACTGGAGGGTGACCCGAGATTGTAATCGGGCGTGGGGGTCAGGGTGGCCGGTCCGCCGGGTGTCGCTGGAGTCAGATACTGACCTCCCTGCGGCATGACGTACCCGCCGGGAACTCCCCCCTGCGGATAGGCCTGAGGGTAACCGGGATATCCGCCGTACGGCGCCTGATGATAGCAGCCGGCAGCACTGGTCAGCAGCAGGACAGCAGCCAGTAATCGACCGGCTCTCTGCCTGCGGGGGCTCAGTGAATGTTTAATGTAGCAGAGCATGAAGCGGGCCTCGTTCTCCGAAACCGGCCAGACAGGCCGGGAGGGACGATTTCCGAATGGACGCAGACGATTCAGGCCAGCCGAAACTGCGGAATGGAAACTGAATCGTGCGGGGACCGTCGGGTGCGGGTGTCTTGCCGGTGGCCACTGCCGCAGAACTGCCGCAGGACGGAACACACCAGCTGAAACAGATCGGCTGATAACAGACCAGACCGGCTGCCTGCGCTCGGGGCGCAGAACCTGCCG